>CAYGRM010000046.1:15717-25441 GCA_964352225.1 uncultured Saprospiraceae bacterium
TCATAATCAATCGGGTTTGATAGTAGTTAATTAAAATTAGGTTGCGAAAATTCCTGTAATAGAAAATTAAACTAGTATTCTCGAAATGAGGATAAGTTGAAATAACAAATCTTCAAATTCCAAATATTGGTTTTGACAACTAGGGAAGGGTGTTTTTTGATATGATATGTGTAAAGGGAAGGATACAACGAAATTCTTAAAAGAAATAAATTATTACCCGATTATAATTTGCGCATCAAAAATAACAAAATAATTTAATATAAGTAATAAAATAATTAAAAAATCATATTTTATTTCAACTAATATTAAAGTATTGGATGTTAAGTTTTGAAAAATATTTATTAGTGGTTAGATAATTTATATTCTTACAATTAATACCAAAAATGCCAAAATTGTCTCATTTTCATTCTACAGAAAAGCTGCTGTCGTATTATTTGTAGTTAAGGGATGATTAGATTTTAAAAATTAGAAATTCTAATCATATTTTAAGTTCTTACTTATTGATTAAGTGGGAGAGAAAAAAAGGTGTACCTCTTTTTTTTTATAAAAAATATATTTTTCCTAATTAACGTCTGAAAGCCTTATAAATATTATCTTTTTTTTAGATGTTAAAATTTAAATTTAAATAAAAATAAATGGAGAGGCTAATATTCCATTTTCTAATCAAGTTCTCCTCTTTTTTTACAAATTTAAAGTACATTTAAGGAAACTTAATCAAACAATTCCTTCGTTCGTTTCCATTTTTTTGAAAACGAAAAGCATACTATCATGATTAAAAAAATCGGGAAAATCATCTGGAGAACCTTCCTCGGAATCTTAGCATTTTTTGCTTTGTATTTTTTATTCACTTTTTTGCTGACCATAATTCCAGCCAATGGAAATTTTAGACCTGCTGAGAATGGAATAGATCTTTATGTTATTTCCAATGGAGTTCATACTGATATTTGTTTTGAAATTTCGGATGCCCAGTTAGATTGGGACAAAGCTTTGGCTTTTGAAAATTTTAAAACAGAGCGGACGGAAATGAAGTATTTATCGATTGGTTGGGGAGACAAAGGTTTTTATTTTGATACCCCAACTTGGGCCGATTTGTCTGCTAAAACTGCGGCAACTGCGGCGTTGATTCCATCTCCGACGGCGATGCATGTGACTGTGTTGAATAATCGACCAGCAACAGGAGAGATGATCCGAAAAACGAAAGTAACTAAGGCACAATTGGTGAAAATAGAGCAATATATCCTCAATCATCTTCAAATAAAAAATGGGGAAGCATTGCTCATTGATTGTTGTCGATACGATGGATACGATGATAATTTTTACGAAGCCAATGGATCATATCACCTGCTCCGAACTTGCAATACTTGGGCTAATCAAACCCTGAAAGAAGGAGAGGTGAAAACGGCAACTTGGGCACCTTTTGACAAATGTATTTTATATCACTTCGAAAACGAATATAATTATGACTAAGCAAAATGAAAAAAAGGGGAATACTCCAATTTTAGATTTTTTTAAAAAAATCATTCAGTTCTTTTTAGGAAAAAAATCAAACAATAAATAGACTTTATTCGATGGACGTTGAACGTTAGACGTTTTACGTTCTCCCATACAACTTGATTTAGAATGAAGTCTAATAGTTAGTTCCTATCGATGGTTTATTTTATGGTATATGATGAAAACTACTGAGTAGGGGTAGGTTCATCTTTCTGTGGGTGGGTCATATAATGATCTTTCGACGCAATAATACTATGATTCACAGGTATTTATTCTTTTCTTTAAACCTTCCGTTGATATTTTTCTTTTACTTAGAAATTGGCCAATTATTAGGTTTTGATTAAAGTCAGCGCTAAAAATATTGATTGCAATTCAACCTAGAAATCCGACAGTTCATCAGAAACGAATTTTATAAAAGTTAAAATTAAGCTATAATTGTTTTCATATAAATGCCTTCAAATGAAAATCAAAAAGTCTTTGCTCCTTTTATTCTTTTCACAAATTTATTTTTTCCAAATTGGATTGGCTCAAAGTAAAGTTTTAGATAATTATATCAATGAAGCTTTGACTCAAAACATGGCGATTCAATCCGAGGTTTTAAAAAAAGATAAACGAAACTCGCAGGTCGAACAAGCTAAAAAATTATGGAATCCAAAGGTAGATCTTAATGCCAGTTATTTATTTGCAGAAGGTGGAAGAGAGCTGCTTTTTCCATTGGGAGATTTGTTTAATCCAGTTTATGGTACATTAAACGAATTAACTAATTCTTCCAATTTTCCAACCAGTATAGATAATGAAAAAATCCAATTAGCACCTAATAATTTTCTGGATTTACAATTGACTATTACCAAACCACTTATTAATAGTTCCATAAAATACAATCAAAAAATCCAACAAGAATTACTTCGAATCAATGATCTTGATCTTGAATTGAGTAAAAAAGAAATTGTAGCTCAAATCAAAATAGGTTATTATAATTACCTCAAAACATTCGAAGGTTTGGCCATCATGGATGAAACCGAAATATTGCTACAAGAGGTGTTGACCTTCAATAAAAAACTTGTCAAATACGACAAAGCCACTCCAGATATTTTATCAGATGTAGAATACCAGATTGCTAATTTGCAAAGTCAAAAAGCGATGTTGATGGAGCAGCAAGATATTGCAAAAGCATATTTTAATCTATTACGAAACCAACCTTTAGAGGCTGAAGTGATCGTTGATGAAACTATATTAAAAGGAGGAATTCAACCGACTGATAATATTACTGTCCTCAAAAATGAGGCGTTGCAATCACGTTTGGAATTTAAGAAAATGGATGTCGCCACCGCAGTTAATTCTCTCAATCAAAAAAGAATTGATAAAGAAAAAAAGCCAACTCTTGGAATTTCTGGAGGAATCGGTTTGCAGACGGAGTCATTTAATTTTGATGCAGGTGGGCCATTGTATACGATCGGTTTGGGAATGAATTGGAGTATTATTGATGGAGGATTGAGAAAAAAGAAAATCGAAGAAATTCAGGTAGATCAACGAATTTTAGAAAATGATCGAAAGCGACTTGCTCAGCAAGTAGAGATGCAGGTCACTCAAGTTTTTTATAAAATTCGTTCTCTTCAAATCAGAATGCAAACAGAAGAAGTGGCCGTTAAAAGTGCGAAAAAAAGTTACGATGCCATCAATGCTCGCTATCGAAATGACAAAGCTATTTTGATCGAATTGGTGCAAGCTCAAAATAGATTAACCACGAGTGAAATGTCAAAAGTTCTTTCCAAATATGATTATTTAATTCTTTTGGCAGAATTAGAAAAAACTATTGGTAAATAGTTAAGGTATTGATAACCAGTTAGTTAGGTGGTTTTATTAATCAAGTTTATTTTAATAATATACATTTTAGAATAAAAAATCATGAGGAATTTTCTCCTATTTATTTCTTTACTGTTATTAGTTTCCTGTCGAGTTGATCATCATAAAGGTGAGGCGACGGGAGCTGCTCAACAAAAGAATTATGTAAAAATTGAATCCGTTGTAACTAAGACAGAACCGATTCCAATTCAAGCAATCGGAAGACTTGGTTCAGACACCGAACTAAAACTTTCTTTTAAAATTGGAGGATTTATTTCTTCTATTAAGGCTAATGAAGGTGATTATGTTCGAGCAGGAAGTTTGTTGGCGACCATGCGAACTAATGAAATTGATGCACAAGTTTTAAAGGCAGAGAGAGCTGTACAAAAAGCAAGCAGAGACCTCGAAAGAGTGAAGAAAATGTTCGCTGATTCGGTCGCAACATCTGAAAATATCGACGACCTAACAACGCTTTTACAAGTTGCTGAGGCAGACCTTGATATTGCAAAATTCAATCAAAAATTTTCAAAAATAATTAGTCCAGTAAGTGGGAGAGTGATTCGAAGATTAGCTGAACCCAATGAGATCGTATCACCGGGTCAACCGATTTTAATGATTGCTTCTTCTTCAGGAAGTACTTATGTGATGAAAGTTTCGCTTTCAGATAAAGATGTGAATCGAGTGAAAATAAATAGTGCTGCCGAAGTAGATTTTGATGCTTTTCCTAATGAAGTTTTTAAGGGGAAAATTTTCAATATAGCAGAGTCAGCTGATCCGATGACTGGAACTTTTGAAGTTGAAATTTCTATTGAGGCTAAAAATAAAAGACTTCGAAATGGGTACATTGGTCGAGCTAAAATTAGCCCTATTGAAAGTGAGCCTTACTTGGAATTACCCATCCAATCCATCATTGAGGGAGACAAAAAGCAAGTGACTATTTTCATTCCAACTCAAGCAGATTCTATTGCCAAAGAAATAAAAGTAGAACCTATTCATATAACTAATCAATCTATTTTTATAAAAAAACCAGCAGGACAAATGATTGAAAAAGTGATCACCACAGGTGCTGCATATTTGGTCAATGGTGATCGAATTTATATAAAATAATTTTTTGCCGATGCCCAAATAAAGAAATTAAGACAAGTGGAATCCTTATTCATTGCATATTTCAAATTACTAAATAACGATTCTTAAGAATCGTACGACAAAAAAATGAACTTAACTAGATTAGCCATACGGAATGCCCAATTTGTAATCATCGTTGTTTTGATTGCAATAGTTTTAAGCGTTCGATCTTTCATTAGCATGCCTCGTTCAGAGGATCCACAGGTGAGTTTTCCCTATTATAATATGGTTGTGGTTTATCCAGGGACGAGTCCTGAGGATATGGAAAATTTGATTGTTGACCCTTTGGAAAAAGCAATTAATGAATTGGATGGAATAACAGAGATTGAAGCATTTGTTTCGGAAGGTTTAGCAAGAGTAAGTATTCACTCCGATTTTGATGGAGACTACACAGAGAAATATAATGAAGTTTTAAGGCAAGTCAATAGCGTACGGGGGGATTTACCAGAAGGTATCATTTTGTTTGATGTTCGACGAATCAAACCAGAAGAAATGGTGAATTATTTGGTTTTCGCCTTGAGCTCTGACAATGTGAGTTATAGTGAGTTGAATAATTTGGCGGAAGATTTTGAAGATAAATTAGAATCAGTCAAAGGACTTAATAAAATAAAAATAGAAGCAAGTCCAGCGGAGGAAATTCGGGTGTCTTTGGACTACCAAAGGATGGCTGCACAGAATATTACCTTGAGTCAAGTGGTTGGAATTTTAAGATCAAACAACGTAAATATACCTGGAGGAAATGTTGGGGCAGGTGCCAAAAATTTTACCATAAAAAGTACAGGTGGTTATGAAAATATTGAAGAAATAAAAAATACCATTATTGCGGCAGGAAACAATCGAGTGGTTTATCTAAAAGATATTGCTGAGGTGAAAATGGAAAATGAAGATCTACTTTGGAAAGCAGAATTCAATAAAATGAAATCCATTTTTATCTCTTTAAAACTAAAGACTGGAGAGAATATAATTGATGTGGATCAAGAAGTTCAGCTTTTGGCAGAAGAATATAAAAGTGAGTTGCCAAAAAATGTTCACCTCAATGTGGCCTTTGAGCAAGCCTCTGCGGTGAAGACTCGGATCAATGAATTTTTTATCAATTTGTTGCAAGGAGTTTTGTTGGTTGGGATCGTAATATTATTAGTGTTGGGTTGGCGATCGGCATTTATTATCATTACGTTGATTCCGTTATGTATGATTTTGTCGTTAGGATTATTGAAAGGAGCGGGCTTTGGATTACAACAAATTTCGATTGCTTCCTTGGTACTCGCCCTTGGACTTTTAGTGGATAATGGAATTGTGGTGATTGAAAATATCAACCGATTTATTCAAGAAGGATTTTCCAGACGAGAAGCGGCGATGAAAGGAGCTTCGGAAGTTGGTTTGGCAATTTTTAGTTCGACGGTGACGACTGTATTGTCATTTTTTCCTTTGAGTCAATTGGGAGAAGGAGCAGGTTTATTTTTACAGTCATTGCCCTATACCGTAATTTTTACTTTGATTATTTCTTTGATTTTAGCATTGACCTTTTCGCCCATTCTATCCAATTGGGTGATGGCCAAAAAAGCCAAAACAGCACCTTCCTATGCAGACCAATTTTTTAATTGGTTGGAGGAAAAAATCTATGATCCGGTTTTAAGATTTTCTTTAAGATGGGGCTCATTAATTATCCTTTTTTCGTTTGTGATTTTAGGTTTTAGTATTTCGCTTTTCCCAAAAATTGGCGTGAGTTTTTTTCCAACTGCCGACAAACCACTCCTACTTATAGATGTTCGAACGCCACGAGGTTCAAGTATGGATGAGACAGAAAAAGCAGTCAAATTTGTGGAGTCTATTTTAGATACGATGGATTATGTAAAAAATTATACCACGAGTGTCGGACACGGTAATCCGCAAATTTATTACAATAAAATTCCAGCGTCTTATATGAAGTCACGCGGGGAAGTTTTGGTCAATTTTACGGAGTGGGATCAAGCTCGTTTTTATCAAGCTATTTCAGATTTAAGAAGTGAATTTAAAAAATATTTAGGAGCACAAATTACTACGGAAGAATTAAAAAATGGTGTTCCAGTTGGAGCGCCTATCGAAATCCAAATCGTTGGCGAAGATTTAAAAATATTGAAAAAATTATCTCTGGAGGTAGAAGATACTTTAGCCGCTACTCCTGATATCATCAATATCAATAATCCGATGCGTCGGGATCAGATCCAATTGAAGATAAATTTGAATAAAGAAAAAGCTGGGTTACTTGGCGTTTCCGAATTAGATTTTGATCAAACTGTTCGAGCAAGTTTGAATGGGCTAGCGATTGATAAGCTCACCTTGGATGATGATGAAGATTATAATTTGGTGATTAGAATGCCATTCGATGAGTCACCCAGTATTGAAGATTTGAATAAAATATATGTGGCTAATCGGATGGGCGGACAGATTCCTTTGAATCATATTGCCGATGTTCAATTTGAGGGAGGAGTGGCACAATTCGAGCATTTAGATTTAAAACGAAACACTACAGTTTTTGCAGGGGTGACCGATTTGGATAAAACTATTCCGATCACTCAGGATATTATTGAGAAATTAAAAAAGATAGATTTGCCTCGTGGATATGAATATGCGATTGGTGGTGAGTACAAAGAACAACAAAGTACTTTTGGAAGTTTAGGAGTGATTTTGATTTTGGCACAGGTGGCCATTTTTGCAGTTTTGGTTTTGCAATTTCGATCTGTCTTACAACCATTTATAGTTTTCTCAGCCATTCCATTGGCGATCTGTGGGTCATTTATAACGCTATATTTGACTGGGTGGCCATTTTCATTTTTTGCATTTGTTGGATTGATTAGTTTGATTGGAATAGTGGTGAATAACTCAATTATCCTAGTTGATTATATCAATCAGCTAGTAGAAGAGGGGCAGATGACCATACAAGAAGCCATTATTGTAGGAAGTAAGCGAAGGTTTAAACCAATTGTGCTGACTTCGATTACGACGATATTAGGATTAATTCCATTGACTTTACAGAGAACCAATCAATGGTCTCCGCTGACACTCACCATCATAGGAGGTATGATTTCGAGTACACTTTTAGCCTTGGTAGTTGTACCGATTTTATATAAGTGGTTTACGAAAGCCAAACCCTCAATCATTCAGGAGTAGATTTAAACCTCAGGTTCCTTTTAGGTTTCAGGAAAAAAATCCGACCCAACCCAACCTTCCCATTCTTCCCTGCGTGATAGCAGTTGAAGACCCGATAAGATGATTCCTAATCTTATTTTAATTCAGAAAAAATCTAATTTATTTTAAACAATTAAAAAAAATCAATACAGATGAAAAAAATTATTCTGTTCGTATTAGCCGGCATGCTTGTTTTTGCCTCATGTAAAAAAGATCCAATCATTGATGATACTCCACCACCAATTGATACCACTAGAAATTTTATCAATGTCAATACTTCGGTAGCTGGAATTGTTACGGATATAAATAATGCTCCTATTTCGGATGCGATGGTTAGTTTCGGAACTGAAATGATGACCACGGATGTTAATGGAATTTTCAAATTTGAAAATGTGACTGTCCCTGAAAACCGAGCTTTTGTAACTGTAGAAAAAGCTGGATACTTCCATGGTTCTCGAACATTTTTCGCTTATGCTAATCAGCGATCTAATGTGAAAATTAGCCTTTTAGAAAAAATCATTCAAGGTACGGTAACTGCAAGTGGAGGAACGGTAACTACTCCTGAAGGTGTGAAATTAGAATTCCCCGCGAATGCAATTGCTGATGCAAATGGAAATCCTTACACAGGAACAGTAGACGTTGCTGCTCAATATTTAGATCCAACTGCTGACAATATTTTATCAATCATGCCTGGAGATCTTCGAGGAGTTTCAACTGATAATGTAGAAGAAGGGATGACTACCTACGGAATGGTTGCCGTAGAACTATTGGGAAGCGGAGGCGAATTATTAAATATTGCTGATGGCAAAACTGTTCAATTAACGATGCCAGTACCAAGTGCACAAACAAGTTCTGCTCCTGCTGAAATTCCACTTTGGTACTTTGATGAAACTAATGGAGTATGGAAAGAGGAAGGTAAAGCTACCTTGCAAGGCAATGAATATGTTGGAGATGTTTCCCATTTTACGTTTTGGAATTGCGACATTAGTTGGGATTTGATCTACTTAGATGGAAGTGTATTGTTAGAAGGAAGTCCACTAGAAGGAGCCTATGTTTGCTTGACTTTTGATAATAATGGATGGACGAGCACTTCTTGTGATGTAGCTAATTCTTCAGGAGTATTTTCCGGACAAGTTCCAGCCAATACAACATTTACCTTAAATGTGTACCCAGCTTCATACTCTAATTGTGGAGATGCAATTCATACGCAAGAGATTGGCCCATTTACAACTGATGTAACTTTGGATGCAATTAATATTGATCCTTCGACAGTTGTTGACAATTCGATGACCATCACAGGTACATTAGTTGATTGTGATAATAATCCAGTAACTAATGGCTATGCAAAAATCAAGTTAGGATGGGCAGAATACTATGCCTATACTACTGACGGAATAATTGATTACACTTTCACTCATTGTGGAACAGCTACTGATGTTGATATTACTGCGGTAGATCTAGATGACTTTACCCAAAGTGATGCAGTTACTTTTACTACAGCAAGTACAGTTGATTTTGGTGAATTGCAAGCATGTATTTCTTTAGCGGAGTATATCATTTATGAATATGATGGGTTAACCTTTACCTTGACGGAGAATATTTCTTTCTATGATTCATTAGGTACAGGAGGTGGATATCACTATTTATCTGGAAGTGATACTAACCAAAATTTCTTTTCACTTGAGGCTATATTTGATGGTCCAGGGACATATGATGTCAATTATTTTTATGTGTCAACTCCAAATGGGGCATTTGTTACTGGAACAGATATGACGATCACCGTTACTAATTATTCTGCTGTTATTGGAGAAACTAATTCAGGAACATTTGCAGGGAATATCTCTGATCCTAATGGTGGAGGTTCATTTCCAATCACAGGTTCTTGGAAAGCTATCAGAGAATTTTAGATAATAAAAATAAAAGCTTAAACTAAAACTATTTACTGATTTTGATAACAGTATTTTGAAAAGCTATCGACATTGATTTGTCGGTAGCTTTTTTTTTGGAAAAAAAGAAAAATTTTGAGTTGATCATCTTAGGAAATCTTTTATACCTTTAATCCAAACAAACGATAATTTCAGGATGAAAAAATATTTATTTC
>CAYGRM010000047.1:0-25278 GCA_964352225.1 uncultured Saprospiraceae bacterium
CATAGATGCTTATTATAAAAAAACGTCCGACTTACTTCAGCAATTAAGTATCGGGCCTTCCGCGGGATTTGCCTCTTTTGTGACCAACCAAGGTGGATTGACTAATCGTGGTGTGGAATTAGGGTTGACTGCTTTTATTTTGGAAGGAAAATTAACCTGGAAAGTCAATGGTACCGTTTCCATCAATCGAAATAAAATTACAGACCTTGGTCTACCTCCAGCTACTTTCGGAACAGAAACTTATAGCGCATTTTTAGGTAGTAGAGTTTCGGGGGGGACGGCATTTAAAGTACCTGCTAATATTTTTATCGAAGGTAGAGCAGCAGGAATTTTTTGGGGATTTGAAACCAACGGTATCATTACCGACGAGTCGCTTTTGACCAATGCACCTGCCATTCAAGGAGCAGATGCACAATTGGGAGATATACTTTATGTGGATCAAAATGATGATGGTATCATCAATGACAGAGACCTCACAATCATTGGTGATCCTAATCCAGATGTTACCTTCGGTTTCGGTTCCGAAATGACTTATAAAAATTTCAGCCTAAACTTTTTTTTCAATGGAGTTTACGGCAACGAGATTGCCAACGGAAATCTTGCCAGAGAAGATATCGCATTCACCAATGTTCCTCAGAATATTCGAACTCGTGCATATGAAGGAGCTTGGCGACCAGATAATTCCAATGCAACTCATCCTCGTTTGGGCTATCCATTACAAGGTGATTTTACTGACCGAATGGTAGAAGACGGAAGCTTCTTACGATTGACATATGTAAGTCTAGGTTACACTATCCCAACACAAAACATTAGAGGAATTGAAGCAGCTAGCATTTTTGTATCAGGACAAAACCTCTTGTTGTTTACTAATTATTCAGGGTTCGACCCAGAGGTAAACAGTTTTGCCTTTGATGCTTCTCGACAAGGAATTGATTGGGGCTCATTCCCAAATCAAAAGTCAATTTTGTTCGGATTAAATATTTCATTCTAAATAAAAAATCTGCGGAATCTACGAAAATCTGCGGGAGAAAAAATAAAAAAAATGGAACTTTCAAATAAATCATATATCATTCTTTTGACATTAACTTGTTTGATTTTTAGTTGTAAAAATACACTCGAAGAAGACCCAGAAACTTTCTTCAGCGAAGACTCTGTTTTTTCCACCGAGGCTGGTGTAGAAACTGCGGTCAATGGATTATACGGTCAATTTTCTAATGGAAATTATTACGGTACATCATGGGTGTCTGGAATCCTTCCAGTATCTGGAATATTCTTTTCCTCCCAAACTGCACACCGAGATGCTACCAGTTTGAATACAACTTCTAGCAATCAATTAGTGACGAGTGTTTGGTCGCAAGCCTACAGAACCATCAATACGGCTAACATCATTATCAATAACTTGGAGAATACAAATTTGGAATTTAGCAATCGGACTTCTGCTTTGGGACATGCATACTTTATTCGAGGAGTTGCTTATTTTGATTTAGTTCGATTTTTTAGTGGCGTACCACTTCGTCTCGAACCTGTCAATGACCAAACGATTCATGCTCCAAAAAGTACCGCACAAGAAGTATATAATCAAGTTATTTCAGACTTGGAAAAAGCAAAAACCATGATGCCTGGAAAAGGAATGACCATCAATGGCCGCCCTGCCAATTTAGCTGCCAACGTTTATTTAGCCAAAGTGTATATGACTTTAGCTGGTGCAGGTGATGCTTCCCAATGGACAAAGGCACAATCGGAATTAATGCCTGTATATAATGTGTATAGTTTGACTCCAACTTATGCAGAACTTTTTATGCCACAAAACGAAAATACGGAAGAGTCTATTTTTGAATTACAATATGACCATACAGGAGGTGTTAGAAATGCTGATATGGTAAGAGCATTTACGCCAAGTAACAGCACTTTTGCACCTTCCAATGTTCCTACCTTCGGACGAATTCGCCCGAACAAAGAGGTCTTTGATAATCATGTTGCAACTTACCCTGACGACCCTAGAATTGATGTAACTTATGTATACAATTCTTATGAGAAAAATGATGGTGGAACTCAAAAAATTTACCCAGAGAAAAATACAGGTAACCAAGGGTTTCCAGCTATCGCAAAATGGTTTGACCCATCATACAATGGAACCACTACTGCTAGGAATTATATCCTCCTTCGCTATGCAGATGTATTGTTAATGTTAGCAGAAATCGAAAACGAAATCAATGGCCCAGACAATGCTTATACATATGTAAATGAATTGTTGGCGAGAGCAAGAGATATTGATGGTGATGGAATGAGCGATTCCGTTGAGCCAGCAGATTGGTCAGGAATGAGTCAAGAAGATTTTAGAAATAAAATTATGCAAGAACGACTTTTCGAACTTTTATCCGAAGGTCAAGAATGGTTTGACACTCGAAGAAGAGGTTACCAATTCTTTTTGGACAATGTGATTACCCCACATAACAATCACCCAACATTAGACCCCACTACAGATTTTATCTATCCAACTGATGAAAAAAATATGTTGCTACCTATTCCTCTAGCTGAGATTTCGGGTAACCAATCTGTTACCGTCGAAGACCAAAACCCAGGATATTAAACCGCATCTCTTAAAGAGAAGTTTTAAAAAAGCATTAAAAAAGACCTGTGGGATCTGCGAAAATCTGCGGGATAAAAATACAAATACAATGAGATTTAAAAGTTTAATATTTATCATCATCATCTTAGCAGTTACAGTAAGCGGATTTAATTTCATCAATATTAATGAGAGCAAAGATCCAGTTTACCTTAACCCAAAAGCAAAAATAGAAAACCGAGTCAAAGACCTTATGAAGCGAATGACACTCGAAGAAAAAGTTTCTCAAATGTGTCAATACGTAGGACTCGAACACATGAAGAAAGCAGAGAAAGACTTGACGGAAGAAGAAATGAATCATAGTGATGCACAAGGTTTTTACGTTGGTCTTTTTTCCAAAGATGTAGCACGTATGGCTACTGAAGGGAAAATTGGTTCGTTCCTTCATGTCGTAACTGCCGAGGAAGCAAACCAACTTCAAGAACTTGCATTGAAGTCTCGGTTAAAAATTCCATTACTTATCGGTATTGATGCGATTCATGGAAATGGATTGTTTCGAGGTGCAACAATTTACCCTGCGCCGTTGACTTTGGCAGCCACTTGGGATGATCAAATTTCTTATGATGTTGGTCGCCAAACTGCTTTGGAAATGAGAGCTACAGGATCACATTGGGCATTCACACCCAACATTGATGTGATGCGTGACCCACGTTGGGGACGTTCAGGAGAGACCTTTGGCGAAGACCCTTACCTCGTTGGAAATATGGGGGTCGAACATATCAAAGGGATGCAAACAGACGACTTTACAGGTACAGATAAAGTAATCGCTTGTGCCAAACATTTGGTCGCAGGAAGCGAATCTACCAATGGTCTAAATGCTGCGCCTACCGATGTTTCCTATCGAACTTTACGAGAAGTTTTTCTACCTCCATTCGAACGAGCAATCAAAGAAGCCAATATATTTTCCATCATGACCGCACATAATGAAGTCAATGGAATTCCTTGCCATAAGGACGAGCATTTGATGACAGAATTATTGCGAGAACAATGGGGCTTCGAAGGCTTTTATGTGAGTGATTGGAATGATGTTGCTCGAATTGCCACCTTGCATCATGCTGCCAAAGACTTTAACGAAGCATCCCTCTTATCGGTGAATGCAGGGATGGATATGCATATGCACGGGCCTGAATTTCAAGAGTATATTGTTGCTCATGTTAAAAGTGGAATGTTGAACAAAGACCGTGTGGAAGAAGCTTGTGCTAAAATTTTGGAAGCAAAATTCCGCTTAGGACTTTTTGAAAATCCTTTTGTGAAAATCGAAGATATTTCAAAATCTGTTTTTACAAAAAAACATCAAGCAACTGCTTTAGAAGCGGCGAGGAAGTCAATGACCCTTTTAAAAAATAATGGAATCTTACCATTGCAAAATGTAAAATCGAAAAAGATTTTCGTTACCGGACCAAATTATAACAATCAAACTACATTAGGAGATTGGGCTTCTCCACAACCTGAAGAAAATGTAATTACCATGCTAGAAGGTATTGAATCTTTAGGAGAAAAATATGGATACGAAGTGAGTCATTTTGACTCAGGCGACCGAGCAAAACACATGAAAGATGCTGATATTATCAAAGCTGCAAACTTGGCAAAAGAAGCCGACTTAACCATTTTAGTTTTAGGAGAAAATTCTTTCCGACATGATTGGAAAAATAAAACTACAGGTGAAAATATCGACCGTGCTACTTTGCAACTTTCAGGAAAGCAATTAAAACTAGCAAAAGAAATCAAGAAAAACGGAAAACCAATCATCGTAATTTATGTCAACGGAAGCCCTATCGCCGAACCTTGGCTGCAACAAAATGCAGCAGCTATTTTAGAGACATGGGAAGCTGGAAATTTCGCAGGACAAGCTGCAGCAGAAGTCCTATTTGGTGAAATTAATCCAAGTGGAAAATTACCCGTTACTATTCCTCGAAGTGTTGGTCAATTGCAAATGGTTTATAACCACAAGCCTTCCACTTACAAGCATAAATACCACACAGAAAAGAAAACACCTTTACATGAGTTTGGTTTTGGATTAAGCTATACGACCTATCAATATTCTGCTCCACGGCTTTCTAATTCAAATATGAATGGAAATGAAAATATCACCGTCTCTCTGGAAGTAACCAATTCTGGAAAAATGGCAGGTGAAGAAATTGTTCAATTGTATATTAGAGACAAAGTGAGTTCTGTCACTCGACCAGTCAAAGAACTCAAAGGATACCAACGAGTTGCCCTTAATCCGGGTGAAACCAAAACTGTAAAATTTACCCTCACACCAGAATCATTAGCATTTTACGACATCAAAATGAATTACGTAGTTGAGCAAGGAGAATTCACTATCATGACAGGTTCCTCCTCTCGCAATAAAGATTTACAAAACACGACGCTCACAGTAACAAATAAAATCACTTTATAAACTCTTACAATTATGTTTCATTCGAAAAATAAATTTTACAGCTTATTCAGCCTCCTCATAATCACAACAATTGGTTACCTCGCATGTGGCAACCAAACGATGGACAAAACCCCTTCAATATCTATATTGAAAAAAGAACGCCCCAATATTTTATACATCATGGCTGATGATATGACAACTCAGGCGATCAGCGCATATGGTGGGATTTATAAAGATATTGCACCTACTCCCAACATTGATAAGTTGGCAAAGGAAGGAATGCTTTTCCAAAATGTGATGTGTACCAATTCGATTTGTGGGCCAAGTCGATCAGCAATTTTGACTGGAAATTTGAGTCATGTCAATGGTTATTATAAAAATGAAAGCGGTGGACAGTTCGATGCAAGTCAATGGACTTTCCCACAAGAGTTTCAAAAAAATGGTTACCAAACTAGCCTTTTTGGGAAATGGCATTTAGGTTCAGAACCAGTTGGTTTTGATGCTTTTAAATTTCATGCTAATGCAGGTCAGCAAGGAAAATATTGGAATCCAGTTTATAACCACAATGGAAAAACGGTCAAAGAAAAAGGATACGCAACAAACCTTTCTACTGATGCAGCTTTGGATTGGTTAGCAACAGGAAGAGATACTGAAAAACCATTTATGATGTTGTTGCAATTCAAAGCACCTCACCGTCCTTGGGAACCTGATGAAAAATATGAGACACTCTGGGATGACATTGAAATGCCTTATCCTTCTACTTTTAATGATGATTACAAAGGTCGAGAACTCACCGCAGGAGATACTGAAATGACAATGGAACACCTCAGTCGCCGAGATATGAAATTACCAGAGCCTAAAGATTTAAAAGGAAAAGAAAAAATAAAATGGGCATTTTACGGAGCTAAAAATGATGAGATTGTTCAGCCCGAAGGCATGACTGCCGAGGAAGGAAAAAAATGGAGATACCAAATTTACATCAAAGATTACTTGGCTTGCATCAAGTCTGTAGATGATAATATCGGACGTGTTTTAGATTATTTAAAAAAAGAAGGTTTGGAAGAAAACACCGTAATTGTTTTAACATCTGACCAAGGATTTTATTTAGGCGACCATGGTTTTTTTGACAAAAGATTTATCTACGAAGAATCACTTCGTATGCCTTTTATGGTAAAATATCCAAAGCAAATAAAAGCAGGAAGTGTCAACACAGACATCATCACAAATATAGATTTTGCTCCAATGCTTTTGGAAGTTGCAGGAATTGACAATCCACAAAAAATGCACGGCAAGAGTTTCGCAACGATGCTAGAAGGAAATAAAGATGAAACTTGGCAACAATCCATGTATTATCATTATTATGAATTTCCTTTTTGGCATCATGTCCAGCCACACTATGGAATCAGAACGCAGCGATATACTCTTGCCCATTTTTATTATAGCATTGATAAATGGGAATTATATGATTTGGAAAAAGACCCGACGCAAATGAGTAATGTTATCAATGACCCTGCTTATGTGGAAATAATTCCTGAATTAAAAAAAGAGTTAAAAGGTTTAATGAAGCATTATGGAAATGATTTATCGTTGGAAGAATTTCGAGAAATATCGGACAGAGATTTTGGTTCGATTGTTAAAAGAAAAGAAAATGAAGAAAATGTTCAAGATATTTTAACAGGAAAAGGAAAGTCAAAATCTCAAAAAAAATAACAATACAATTACAAGAAGATAATTTCCCTTTTTTCTTAAACTTTTAGGAAAAAAAGAAGTCTAAAAAATATTCTTGTGAAGCAGAATATTAAAATCTTTAGGGTGTTGTTTATTGCTCGCAAGTTTTACTAAATATCGAATAATGAAATTTTATAAAACAACCTGGAAATAGTGTGAGCAGTTTTTTTACCATATATTTTTTACAAAATAAAATCAATGAATAAATTAAATTACTTTTTACTTCTAGGATTATGTGTTTTGATAATGAGTGCGAAGTGTCCAAAAGATTCAACAGAACCAACAACACATAACGCTAACGCTAATACAATTGCAAAACAAAAAAACATTCTTTTTATCGCAGTTGATGATTTAAAACCATTGCTCAGTAATTATGGCCATACTCAAATGCACACCCCTAATTTTGACCGATTGGCAAAAATGGGAATGACATTCACCAATGCTCATGTGCAGTATGCAGTTTGTGGTCCCTCTCGAGCAAGTATCATGACAGGAGCGAATCCAGACCGAACTAAAGTTTGGGATTTGCATACCGACTTTCGAAAGTCTGCACCTGATTTAGTTTCCATGCCTGAGTATTTAATTTCCCAAGGTTATCAAAGTACAGGTGTTGGGAAAATTTATCACAAAGGTTCTTCCGCTCCAGGGCATGATGGAAAAAGTTGGAGTATTCCGCACACTTTGCCAGAAGATTTTGACCCAGCATATGGAACACCTGCTTTTAATTATTACCAAAACCCAGAGACAAAAGCGGAGATGAAAAGACTTTCAAAAGAAGCTAAAGAAAAAGGTAAAAAGAAACAGGGAGGTCAACGCAATTATGTTTTTAAAAAATTAAAACCAAGTACAGAATCAGTAGACGTTTCTGATGAAGCCTACCAGGATGGACTTTATACCAAAGAAGCAATTAAAAAAATGATGACCTTAAAAAATGGAGACAAACCATTTTTCTTAGCTGTTGGTTATCAAAAACCGCACTTGCCTTTCATCGCTCCTAAAAAATATTGGGACTTGTATGATAGAGATAAAATCGATTTAGCAGGTTTTCGAGGACTGTCAGAAGGTACTCCAAAAATTGCTTATCACTCATTCGGCGAACTTCGAGCATTTTCAGATATTGATAGTGATTTAGGAGTTGGAGATGAATTACCTGAAGCAAAACAAAGAGAATTAATTCATGGATATATGGCTTGCATTTCATACATCGATGCTCAAATTGGAAAATTATTAGACGCACTCGAAGCGAATAATTTGCAAGACAATACTGTTATCGTACTTTGGGGCGATCATGGTTTTCACCTTGGAGACCACTCCCTTTGGTGCAAGCATTCTAACTTCGAACAAGCCACTCGCATTCCTTTAATGTTCGCAGGGCCAGGTGTTGAAAAAAATAAAAAATCAAACCATCCAGTTGAATTAGTTGATGTTTTTCCAACATTATTTGACCTTGCAGGAGTGCCGAATTCAAAGCAAACAGAAGGAAAATCTTTAGTACCTCTTTTGGATAATGATAAAAAAACGACTATCGAACAAGATTATGCCATCAGCCAATATAAGCGACGAAAAGATGTGATGGGGTACTCTTTACGAACAGAACGCTACCGCTACACGGAATGGCATGAAGGTGATTATCGAAGCTTTAAAAAATATAATGATAAAAATATCATGGGGATAGAGCTATACGATTATGAAAAAGACCCACTCGAAACTCAAAACTTTGCCGACGACCCAGCCTATGCAAAAGTAGTTGCAGAACTAAAAGAAAAATTAAAGAACGAACATTTAGCAAAAGAATTTGCGGCTCATAACCGCCCTTAAATTACCCTCGCAAATTTTCGCTGATTGCATAGATTCTTTTTTATATTTTTCCTTCGGAAAAATCTTATTTACGGATTTTGTAAAAAAAAAACGGTGCAATCATCGAAAATTTGAGGGATAAAAAATAAAATATGAAAAAACTAATTTTACCATTCATCATTTTACTGTTCGGTTGCATGGCCGCCAAAAACAGTCCAGCAACAACAGTCACTAATAAAGATAAACAACCCAATATCCTTTTCATTCACACCGATGATCTTGGTTATCACGATTTAAGTTTTACAGGTTCTAAAATTTATCAAACACCAAATATTGATAAATTGGCGAGTGAATCTTTAACCTTCGAGCAAGCCTACAGCAGCTACCCAAGATGTACCCCCTCTCGCTATGGTTTGATTACTGGGACATATCCTGTGAACGAAGATTCTGGACATTTGGCTGGTATTCCTTCAGATAAACTTTTTGTAAAACATCTAAAAGATGCAGGATACAACACCTCTTATGTTGGAAAATGGCACTTGGGTGGAGAAGAAAATGCACCCAAAGGAATTGGTTTCGACCATTCATTTGCAGCAGGGCATACAGGCGGATTGAGCTCAAGATTTTTTCCTTTCAATACTGAAAAAGCAAAGAAGAAAGGCAACCCAGACAAGTTGGTAGAGGACATGGATGAGATTGGAAAAAAGGGAGATTATGCTTCTGATATGTTGACCACTCAGACCATTAATTTTATAAAAAATAATGGGAAGGACAAACCATTTTTTGCGATGTTGGCGTACTATGCGGTACACACTCCGCTCGAAGCAAAGCCAGCAGACCGCAAAAGAAATGAAAAAGAAATTGCTGCTTTCGATTTTGGTGACACTCCTGAGTATATTAAAGAAGGCGACGGTCGGAGAAAAATGCGACAAGACGACCCTGACTATGCAGGCATGGTGGAGAACGTAGATGAAAATGTAGGTAGATTGTTACAAACTTTAAAAGATATGGGAATTGATGAAAATACCATCATCGTTTTTTCATCTGACCATGGTGGATTATCTAATGATGGAAACAAGCGGGAACGTCATCTAGCAACTACCAACATTCCTCTAAAAGCTGGAAAAGGACATTTGTACGAAGGAGGGATTCGAGTACCATTAATTTTACATTGGAAGAAAAAAATCAAGCCTCATGTTGATACTAAAAACATTATTGTAGGAATGGATTTGATGCCTACTTTGGTCGATATGGTTACTGGAAAAAAAATGGAAGACATTGATGGGGAAAGTTATGTTCCTGTGATGAATGGAAAAGAAAGTTGGGAAGACCGAACGGTTTTTTGGCATTCCAATAAGGCAAGACCACATAGTACGGGCGATTCAAAATGCTCTGTCATTCGCAAAGGTGATTATAAATTAATGCACTTTTTTAAAGATGATAGAATAGAATTATACAACGTCAAAAAAGATATTAGCGAAGCCAATAACCTTGCTAAAATAGAACCTGAGCGTACTCAGAAAATGTTGAAAGAATTAAAAAATTGGAAAAAAGAGTACCTCATTTCTGAAAAAATGGATATGAAAAAACAAGCGAAGCAAAGAACAAAAACTGAGAAGAAGAAAAATCATTAAAATCTACGGAAACCAATTGCATCATGAACTGCCGAATCATTTTTTTTTACCTAATTTTTCTTTTTTTTAGCATTACTCTTCAAGCCCAACCCATTCTTGAAAAAGGAAAAAATATCATCAACTATGAAAAACTAAAATATCATAGTTTTGAAAAAGATGGACTTGGTAAAATAACCAGCAACAAAGCTAAAGTCGAAAATGAAATCACCCTTACTGTCGAAACAATTACTCACCCTGATTTTATTTATAATCTATCAACCAAAATTCCCGTAAAGCCAACTAAAATCAAAAAAGGTGAAATTCTACTTTTAAGCTTTTTGGCGAAGACAGAATTTTCCAATCTCGAAACAGGCGAAGCTCGAATGCTTTGGTTGCTGAATATTTCTGGCGACCCAAAAGAAAAAATTAGAAGAACAGTAAGTGCTTCTTCGGAATGGCAACAATACTATATTCCAATAAAAATTGACCAATGGGTGAATGCAAAAAAAATAGGATTATCTCTTCAATTTGGTTTTCCACCACAACAGTTTTTATTAAAAAATATGGAGTTGAGAGTATTTGATAAAAGTACGAGTCTAGAAGATTTACCTAAAACAAAAATCACTTATCCCGGAATGAAAGCCGATGCCAAATGGCGGATAGCAGCAAACAATCGAATCAACCAAAATAGAAAAGGAGATTTTGAATTATGTTTTACAAAAAATGGAAAATCTTTAAAAAATGATAAAATACAAGTAGAACTAAAAAGACATCTCTTTAGTTGGGGCGTAGCGGTCAATGCAAAAAAAATAGTCAATGACGAAGCACAAATCAAAAATATTTCAAAAGCTTTTAATTTGATTGTTTTTGAAAATGATTTGAAATTAAAATTCTACCAAAGAAGAACCCCAAAAGAAACCATTTTTAAAGCGATTGATTTAGTTCGAGAAAATAATATTGATGTCAAAGGTCATGTTTTAATTTGGCCAGGCTTCAGGCATTTGACTCCAGAATTTAAAAAGTATAAAAACAATCCTAAGAAAATTACTTCTATGATGGAAAATCATGTGAAGAATATTTTAAAAGATACTAAAGGAAAAATCAGAAGTTGGGATGTAGCAAATGAACTTTACACGAATCAAGATCTTCAAAAAATTACAGGCTCAGAAGAAATCATCTATAATGGTTTTCGAGCATTGAAGAAAAGCGAACCCAATGTTTTAGCTTTTACCAATGAATATGGCATCATTAGCAAAGGTGGTTTGGATGAAAAAAAACAAGAATGGTATTATGATTATATCAAACGAGTGGATGAAAATACAGGTGGCTTGGTTGATGGAATTGGGATTCAATGCCACATCGGAAGTGATTTGACTCCGCCTGAAAAAGTGTTGAGTATTTTGGATTATTATGCACCTTTGAAAAAGAAAATATCTATTTCAGAGTTTACGATGGAAATTAAAGATATAGAAGTTAGGAAACAATACACCAAGGATTTTATGACCGCAGCATTTAGTCATCCTGCTGTTTCTGAATTTTTGTTTTGGGGGATTCATGGAGAGAAGGCAGATATTTTTACGCAAGATTGGGAGCAAGGAATTATGGGGGAAGCTTTTTTCGAATTGGTTCATGGGGAATGGAAAACAAATCTGATTTTAGAAACGAATAAAAAAGGAATGGCGAAAGATAGAGGATTTTATGGAACCTATGAATATACCTATGTGGATGGAAATGAGGTGAAAAAGGGGGAGTTTGAATTTTTGCCTAATACAAAAGGTGTGATAAAAATAAAATTGTGATGAGATTTATCTTTTTGGTTTTTCTATTCTTTGCTCAAATTTCCATTGCCCAAGACCAGCCTAATATCCTATGGATTGTCTGCGAAGACATTAGTCCTACACTTTCCATGTATGGCGACTCCATCGCAAAAACGCCCAACCTTGACGCATTGGCTTCCGAGAGTTTAATTTATAACAATGCTTTTGCGCCCGTCGGAGTTTGTGCGCCCGCTCGTTCTTCAATTATCACAGGAATGTACCCGACGAGTATCGGAACCATGCATATGCGAACTGGAAAAGACATCACCGCTTGGGGGAAAAGAAAATACAAATCTAAAATTCCAGTTACAGATATTCAAGGCGATTCCATTCGGCAATATGCAGTAGTCTTGCCTGCGGAAATAAAATGTTTTACGGAACACCTTCGAGCCAACGGATATTTTTGTACCAATAATGAAAAAACAGATTATCAATTTGCAGCACCTTTGACGGCTTGGGATGAGAATAATAAAAAAGCACATTGGCGGAATCGACCTGAAGGAAAACCATTCTTCTCTGTCTTCAATATCAACACTACTCATGAAAGTCAACTTTGGAAAAAAGCGCATTTACCATTGACGGTTGCTCTTGAGAACGTCCCCGTTCCTCCATATTTCCCAGATAATGAAATCACTCGAAAGGATATCGCTCGACATTATTCTAATATTGAATTGATGGATAAACAAGTCGGTAAAATTATCAATCAACTTAAAGCCGATGGTTTGTACGATGAAACAATTATCTTTTTTTACAGCGACCATGGTGGTCCTTTACCTCGACAAAAAAGAGCCATTTACGATAGTGGCTTACGAGTTCCTTTTTTTATAAAAAAACAAAATTCAAAATCTACTGAACGAACTGAGCGCATGATTTCATTTGTAGATTTAGCTCCAACAATTTTGAGTTTGGCAAATATTTCTCCTCCCAAATATATGGAAGGGAAAGCTTTTTTAGGAAAATATAAAACTGAACCAAGAGGATATGTCTTTGGAAGTTCAGATAGATTTGATGAATATACCGATAGAAGTCGAATGGTGCGAGATAAGCAATATTTGTATGTGCGTAATTTTTTTCCAAAAGAAATAAAGTATAAAGATGTAGCGTATCGAAAAAATATTCCAATGATGAACGAGATATTGAGGTTGAAAAATGAAAATCAATTGGATAAAATTCAGGCAATTTGGTTTGGAGAAAAAGATGCTGAAGAACTATATGATTGTAAAAATGATCCTCATAATTTACATAATCTTGCTGCTGACCCTCAATATGCGGAACAACTTCATCAGCTACGTCAACAGCTTTTGGAACAACTTCAATCTTCTCCAGATTGGGGGCAAATTCCAGAAGCTCAAATGATTGAAATGATGTGGCCAAATGGACTTCAACCAGTCACATTTACTCCAATAATGAAATCTCAAAAAGGTGAAATCCATTTAAATTGCTCCACTAAAGGTGCTTCTATTGCCTATCTTTTTTCGGATAAAAAAGAGAAACCTCATTTAGATGCTAACTGGCAATTATATACTCACCCAATAAAATTTTCCTCAAAAAGATACCTCCATTTTGTAGCCGAAAGGATCGGTTTTCAGACTAGCGAATTTGTTACCATAAATTTGGAAAAATAGAAAATATCGCCATTTTTCTTTAAAAATAAGGCAAAAAGACAAATTTCAGACCCTATCTGACGATTTTTGGACTCATTTTTTTTGAATACATGGCATCTTTGTATCAACGAAATTATAGTAGAAACAAAAATCAAAACACTTCAAATCTGTCTTCCTTTTCTTCCTACCATGATTTCGAGAATTTAAAATTTTGAGTCTCTGACTTACAAAATCACTCAAACAATTTTTTAAAATTTCTTAAATTCAATTATCATGAAAAAAATGAAATTTATCCTCACCATCTTATCTATGCTTTTATTCGTAGCTGCAAGTTTTTCTCAATCTAAAGCAGAGCAAAAAGCAATGGATAAAGTTGAAAAATTAAATACTCAAATCGTTTCTGCCAATGCAGATGCAGCATTAAGTGATGAGCAAAAAGAAAAAATTGCAGCACTTTATGTAGAAAATACAAAAGCTATTCGTGCTATTAAAAAGAGCGATGCAACTGAAGAGGAAAAGAAAGAACAAACGAAAGCCTTAAGAAAAGAAATGAACAAAAAAGTCAATAAAGAAATTTTGACTAAAGACCAACGGAAAGCTAAAAAGGCAGGTAAAGTTGAAAAAAATTAATCATAATAATTTTTTCCTTGTGAACTTATTAACGGCACACAAATTAAATTCAAAATTTTGTGTACCGTTCTTTAGAAACTATTTTTTTTTATAAAAAACAAATCATGAAAATCACAAACACTTTAATGACTATTCTCGCATTATTTATTTTTTCAAATTTAACTATGGCACAGTCAGATGCAAAGGCAAATGAAATGGCTGACAAAAGAGTGGAGGAGTTTAATGAAATGATTGTTGCTGCAAATCCTGATGCTAAATTATCGCAAGATCAAAAAATACAAATTAAGGAAAAGCATTTAGCAAGAACTAAAAAAATCAGAGCGATAAAAAAGAGCGATAGTTTTTCAGAAGAAGAAAAAGAGGGAAAGTTGAAAGTAGTTTATAAAGCATTTCATAGTGATGTTTTCAAAAATGTTTTGACAGCAGAGCAAAGAAAAGCAAAAACAGAAGGGAAAGTAATGACAGCTAAAGGTAAAAACTAAAGAAGTTTTTTGGGGTTATACAGCAGGGGAACTCAATAAATAAATTCTATTGGGAACCCTTGCAGTTTTATTTTTAGCATAAAAAAACTCAAACTAATTAATTTAAAAATCTTATCAGGAATGAAAAAATCAATTATTATAAAAACAATATTCTTCTCCTGTTCTTTTCTATTTTTTTCAAGCAATCTTTTTAGTCAAGAAGTTTGGAGTGGAATGGGGGATGGAACATCTTGGAATGATGCAGCTAATTGGGAGTCAAATACAGTTCCAGCAGCAGGTGCCTTAGTTGAGATTGGAAAAGATGTTACCATCACAGGGACTGCAACTGATGGACCTAGTCGAATAAGTATTAAAGCAAATAGAACGGTAACACTTGATTTGGATTTGACAATTGGTGACGGAGTAATTGAAGACCAAGGAATAACAGTTTCCTCAAAGTCAACTTTAAATTTGGGAGGTTCTAATAATGTCACTTTTAATTTTAACCAGCCAAGTAACAAACAAGGAATTGCCGTTTTTGGAGGTTCAGATAGTGTAACTGTTAATATCTTACCAACTACGACGCTTCAAATAAATTCTGGATTGAATGGGATTAATATTTCCAATTCCAATTCTCAATTAAATAATAACGGAACAATTAATATTGAAAATCAAGTAAAAAATGGAATAAAAACCTTTGGTACTTTTTTCAATAATGGAAATATCAATATCACAAATACTATCACAGATGCTATTCAAGTGACAGGAGGTTCTTTCGAGAATTCTATAATGGGAACTGTAACTGCTTCTACTGCTGGAGATGATGTAATTGAATTGTTAGGAGATTGTGTTTTTACCAATTTTGGAATTTTGGATTTGGTCGCACAAGATTCTTCCTCTTCTGGTAACAATGCAATAGCAGTTGGAAAAGATACCACCCTAGCTACTTTTATTAATGAAATGAGTGGAATTGTAATGGCTAACGGAGGATTAGATACAACTGGAAGAGCTATCTCTGTCAATGCCCTTGGAACATTAAGTAATCTTGGAGCGATTGAGTTGAGTGGAGGTTTTCCAAAATCTAGAATTTATAATCGAGGAAATACGACTAATGAATTAGGTGGGATTATTGATTTGCAAGATGGAAGAATGAATATCAATCAAGGAACATTTACCAATAATGGATTAGTGCAAACGACCATAGTTGGTTCAGGGATTTTCACTAATGGAGCAGCAATTAATAATGCATTTTTCGACTATGCGAATAGTAATAATTTTTCCAGCGGAATGGGAACAATTACGGATAATGGAGTTAATGTAAATAATGCAACTGTTGATGCTTCTGGAAATTGTACGATTGATATTGCTGAGGCAATTTATGAATATTTTAATGATAATAATTCTTTAGGATTTACTGACGCAAATGGAGCACTTACCTTTGCTGATAGTTCGTTGACAGGAGATTCTATTTTGTTGACAACAACATTTGACGGAATAGAAATTACAGTTATCAATATTTGTTCTCAAGCAATTATGGATACGACGAGTACTTCTATTTTTACTCCAACTCAAGCAAAGACTTTATTCTTATTTCCATCATTGGTGAGTCACCATGATGCCTTGGTCATAGATTTATCAGAATTTAATGAGCATGAAAAATTCGATTTTGATGTGATTGATTTAAATGGCAATATTGTCAATTCATTTTTTACGAATGGAGGAACCGATTTTTCTTTAAATATAAATGACCTCTCGCATGGAATGTATTTTATTAGAAGTCAAAATTCAACTTCAAATTTTATTGGCAAATTTATAATAGCGAGATAGTTTTTTTGCTAAAAAGAGCAAAACGTTTTTTAATTTAAATGTTTGCTTAGTCATCAAAGTAAAAGCTCTAGGAAGACTTATAAGTATTCCGTTAGAGCTAAAATTATAAACAATGAAATCTCTTTTCATTTTTCACAAAACTATATAACCATGAAAAAAAATTTACTTTTTATCGGATTATTACTTTTAGGCTTTTCTGGATTTTCTCAAACGACAGTTACTTGGATTGGTGGAGCATTAGGGGATTGGAGTGATGGCACTCAATGGGATTTAGGAAGCGAACCTGCAGCAGGAGACTTAGTCGTTATAAATGCTTCATCTCATACTGGAGATTTTATAAGAATTGAAGGAACTCAAAATAATGTGCCTGCTCAAATTAAAGTGACAGGTGGAAAAACATTGACGCTTGATCTTGATTTGACGGTAGGTAATGGAACAGATGACTACCATGGTTTACAAATCAATGATTTGAGCCAAATTAACATTGGAGTAGCTGGTGGAACTGGGAGAACTGTTACCATAAATGCTCCTTCTACTAAAGATGGAGTACGTTTTAATAATAATTTGACTAGTGCTGACAAAGGTAAAATGAATATTCGAGGCGGTTCAATGCTTACGATTAATTCAGGAAGAGATGGAATCTCATCATCTTCAAGTACTAATGATGCTACAAGAATTGATAATGAAGGAACTATTAATATTTCAGGGGTGACCAATAATGGGATTAATCTAGCAGAAACACTCTTTGAAAATAATGGTACTGTCAATATATCGGTTTTTGGACAGGATGCTATTCGACTTGGACAAATTGACGCTAATGGTAATGGCTCATCAGTTAATGCAGGTCGGTTTGATAATTATGGACCTCTAAATATTACCATCCCCGCGGGTGCTGGTTCAGGGGATAGAGCTATTGACGCTTATGGAGGTTCTACTACTGTAGGTAGGCTTAGAAATTTTAACACCTTGACAATAGATGAAGGTGGAAACGGTCCTCAAACCATTGGTCTAATTGGAGGTGAATTGAGAAATGAAGCTGGAGCAACTTTAAATATTGGAGATGGAAGATTGAGAATTGAAACTGATGATAATTCAGTTGCAGGTAAATTTATTAATGAAGGCTTATTTTTAAAAGATACTGATTCACAATCAGGAATTTTTATTGATGCTTCTGGCGGTACTGCTACGAATAGAGCTTTCTTCAAATATGGAAGTACTCTTGGTAGTACAATACTTTTTAGTAACCAAGGTGGAAATGCAAATGGTATAAATGTAAATGAGGTACAAGATTTAGGTGGGATGCTATCCGCAGATTTAGGAAATGTCTCCTATTCTTATAATCATGGTGGAGCTTTCTATGGGACTTCAGATGCAACAGGGTTATTGACTTTACCATTGTCGCAACTTGATGGTAACCAAACTACTACTGAGCAACTCGTAGTTGTCGAATATCCAAGCATTGCAATTTCTATCACCAATGCAAATGCAGATGCTTATGTGACTCCACTTCCAATTGATTTGATTTCTTTTGATGCAAAATTACAGGGCAGATCGGTAATGATTTTTTGGCAAACTGCTTCTGAATTGAATAATGATTTTGTTGCAGTAGAACATAGTGAAGATGGAATTTTATTTCAGGAAATAGGTAGAGTAGAAGGGGAAGGTGATTTTAATACTTTACAGAATTATGAATTAGAACATAATAACCCCGCAACTGGATTCAATTATTATCGATTACGTCAAGTTGATTTTGATGGAAAAATGGAGTTGAGTGATATTATTCAGGTTCAAGTCAATAGAACTAAAAATGAGGCTACATTAAATGTTTACCCAACAATCGCTACTGACGGAATTGAAATAAATATTGACCTTGCTGATTTTTTAGATGAAAAAATAAATATTGAAATAATAAATATGAATGGACAGGTTGTAAAAACGGTACAAGGAATCGGAGGTTCAAATTTATTATTGTCGACTGATAATTTTCCTGATGGGATGTTCTTTGTAAAAGTAAATGGAATTTTCCCAACCTCACAGATAGGAAGATTTATTAAAAAATAAAAAACAGAATTTTATACTAAGTTGAATTGTAGGACGACCCGTAAAACGTCTAACGTTTAACGTCAAACGAATAAAATCTACTCTTCAAAAACGAATTTATCATATTCAATTTATTAAACTAAAGAAGAATCAATTTTTCAAAACGAATTGATTCTTCTTTAAAATCTCAAAATTATGAAAAGAATTGTACTCTTTTTTACCACCCTTTTATTGTCAATAAACATGTGTTTTTCACTTACCACCAACTGGACAGGAACTGCTGGGGATGGTGATTGGAGTAACGCAGCTAACTGGGATAATGGTGTCCCAGGTGTTAATGATGAAGCCGCATTTAATATTGATGCTACGATTACTTCTGCAACTGGTACTCCTCAGATTTCTCGATTATTTATTTTCGGAGGATCAGCAAGAATGATTGTTTTAAATATTAATTTAGATATTAATGGAAAAGGAATTGCGGATCGAGCTGTTCAAGTCAATGCAGGGCAACTTACTTTAGGTGCAGGTTTTACATTTAATATTGAAGGTGCAACTGGGCAAGATGGAATTTATACTAATAATTCTAATGCTCTTTTGACTAACAATGGAACAGTTACGGTTACCGTTACCGACGATGATGGAATAAATTTGAATTCAGGAAACATAGTAAACAATGGAACTCTCACTATTAACGGAGGAGTAAACGATCAACGTTTATTACTTATTAATAATGGAACGCTAACCAATAATGCAACTTTTACTTTGACCGGTGGAAAACAATTTAGTCGAGGACAAATTAATGACGTAGGAACTTTTATAAATGCGAAAGGAGCCACTCTTGACTCTGAGGATGGAAGAATAAAAGTGAACACTACTGGTACATTTACCAATAACGGATATTTTACTTCTACCATCAGTACTCCACTTCGAGCAGATGTAGGAGGAGGAGCCAATATCACGAATAATGCTTTTTTCAAATATAGTTCTAGTGCAAATGTTTTTGTAGATGATGGTTCAATAGAGGTTGGAACTGATAATGGAATAGACTTAAATGATGTTACAGAAAATACGATTGACTTTGGAACAAGTTGTACAGCGGATATTGCTCAAGTAGATTACGAATGGTTTAGTGGAGCAACATCTGCAGGTACTGCAACTGCCACAGGAAGTTTAACTTTGACAGCTGGAACTCTTCCTGCTGATCCAACTACTATCTCACCTGATGGACTTGCAGCAGTTGTTATTACTATTCAAAATTTTTGTTTAGCTGCTCTTCCGATTGATTTGATTTCTTTTGATGCGAAATTAAGAAATGAATCTGTGATGATCTTTTGGCAGACTGCTTCTGAATTGAATAATGATTATATGGTTGTAGAGCATAGTATGAATGGAGATGATTTCGAAGAGGTTGGGAGAGTTGCTGGAGCAGGTACATCTAATGATTTGAATAATTATGAATTGGAACATAAAAATCCTAAAACTGGATTTAACTATTACAGATTACGTCAAGTTGATTTTGATGGAAAAATGGAATATAGTAAAATAGTTCAAGTGAAATTGAATTTTCAAGATGCGCCAATTCGAGTTTATCCAACTGTTGTCGAAAATGAATTGACTATTGATTTTTCAAATCTTGATCTTGAAAAAATTAATATTCAAGTCTTAAATATGAGTGGTCAAGTTTTGAAAAATATCGAAAATGAATCAAATATAAATGTATTGTTACAAATGAGTCAATTAAATAGTGGAATGTATTTAATTAGAATTAGTGGAAATGGATTGACTACTCAAACACACCGATTTATCAAAAAATAAATTCTTATAATAATTGTGTTTTTGTTTGAACTCCTGAATTAAAATTGAAAAGCTTCAATTAAATTTAGGAGTTTTTTTTTGATTAAAAAATCAAATTTATGATAAATAAAATAATAGGATTAATAGTTATTAGTCTCTTGTCTTTAGGTTGTTTAAGTACAAAAGTAATATCGCAGGAAGTTGCGAAGAAAAAGAAAGTCTTCCTTCTCGCTGGACAATCAAATATGGAAGGAAGAGCTAACGGAGATAAATTAAGTATAGAAGATTTAGCTAGACTTAAAAAAGCAGGAAACAATGTTACGCTGTTTTATAATCATGAGCCTCCCGTTTCTTTGCAACTTTCTACGCCTAAAAAATACATTCAAAAGAAATTTGGTTTGGAAAAAAACTTTGGCCCTGAAGTCTTTTTCGGAATAGAATTGTCAGAGAAATATCCTGATGAAGAATTTATTTTTATCAAAAGGTCGCAAGGTGGAACTTCCCTTTATGGCTGTTGGAATCCAAATTGGAGTGAAGAGAAAGCAGCGTTGATGAAGGAGGTGGACAAACCTAAATTGTATTTTGACTTCATCAATTATGCTAAAGAAGTACTAGCAAAATATGACCCTGCTGAATACGAAATTTGTGGAATGCTTTGGGTGCAAGGCGAAGCAGATAGTGGCACGAGCAAAGGAAGAGGAACTAAACCTTCTGAAACTTATAGCGAGAATTTACGCACCTTAATTGCAGGAGTTCGTAAAGAATTTAATCAACCTGATTTACCTTTTATGATGTTTCAAGTAGGGAATGGAAAAGTGGTGAAAGGTATGAAAGAGACTGCTAATCAAGATGCTTTTGTAAGTCTTATTCCTCAATCTAGAGATAAATCCTCTTCAGATTTTTATCAAAAAAACCCTCCTCCAATTGGACATTATATTGCAAGTAGTATGAAGCGGATAGGGGAGCAGTTTTTTAAAATTTATGAAAAAGAATATGCTAAGTGATTTTTTTTCTCCTGCAGATTTTCGCTGATTGTGGAGATCTGCGGAAGAAAAAAACACTACCCACCCCCCAAAACAAACCCAACTGAATCAACCTCCAACCCATTCTTCAACCGCACAAAATAACTCCCACTAGCAAACCCTTCCATATTTATTTTCAAAGATTGAAACCCACCAATAACAGTCGAAATACTTTTTTCAAAAACAATCCTTCCCAAAATATCAACAACTTTAATTTCCGTAACAGAATTATTTGGCGTTTTAAATTCAATATTAATATCCTGCGTAGTTGGATTTGGATAAAGATTTAAACTAGCAACTGCTGCTCGATGAACAGAAATAATATTGGAATATTCAAAACTACCATCGAAGTCAATAATTTTTAAACGATAATAACGCACTCCTTCAAACGGTTGATTATCCCATTCTCGATAATGACTAGGTTGGTTGTTGGCTGCTACAAAAGCAAAGTTTTCCCAATCCGTGGCATTATTACTTTTTTCTATATCAAAACCATGTACATTTAATTCAGAAGCCGTTGACCAATCCAAGCGAGTTTTATTTTCTATTAATTTTCCATCAAAACTTATCAACTCGACAGGCAGTACGATACTAGATTTCCATTCATAATTAGCATCCAAAGCACAAGGCGTAAGTCCCGTTGTTCCACCTACACAATCTCCACATTCATCTTGATAAGCCAATCCACTTGCAACTCCTGCACAATCATTATTCGTGCTGATACTTCGCCCGATGACATCCACTTCTGCGATTCCAATCTTAGTTGTTCCTACTGCTTGCACTCGAACATATCTACCTTTTACATTGGCTCCTCCTACGGAAAAAACTCTAGTGACCGTTCCATCTTTTTCAAATTCATGAGCAGCTTGAGCACGAGCAGCCGCCAAACTAATTGCCCCAAAAGGTTGGTCATCAATGAGTACATAAAAATCTTTAAAATGTGCCGAAGGAGTTTCCAACGAATTCCCATTCAATTCCACAGTATTCCAAATGTCGAGGTATTCAATGATTTTTTCTTCTCCCAAATCCATTTCCCACCAAGGTTCTAATTCTGTATTGGTGATAGCAGACGAACCGATGGAATCGATTCCAAACTGATAAAATCCAACATTGATTCTAGCATTGCTATTGCCATCAATCGCTCTAGATGCAGGAACATTGATGGTGACTCCTTCATAAGTTTCGGAAGTGGAAGTACTACTTTGAGTCGCAGTTGCACTTCGAGTAATCAATTCATTTTGAGGTTCTAAATCTGCTGCATCTTCCGTAAGTGGATTGGCATAAACACCTGTTGAAGGCGCACCTAACATTTTTACTCGAATAGGAAATGCTTTGTATTCGTAGGTGATTCGGTCTGGAACATATTCATAAATGATAAAATAAAGTTCGTTGTCCGTAGGGTCTTTATAGACTGCGGTGCTATCAAGATATTCTTCTAGTTTGGTTTGCGAAGCGAATTCATAAACACGTTCTTTATATTCATTTCGTAGATTATCCATAGAAGATGCTTGGTCAACTCCATACTCGTAAGCACCAATTCTATCTGTCACCACACCATCTACCGTGAACTGCAAATCTAAAGGTGCTGCTGCCAAATTCAATTCCAAATCTGCATTTTCATTAAGGGTAAAAGTAACAGGTCGAGTCATAGATAATTGACTGGAAGAAAGATGAATTGGATTGTCAGGATGTTCGGTATAAATAGTTGGAGAACTTTCATTGTCCAAATGAATGCCGTAAAGATCAGTAACATTTTCTGTTTCCAGATCAATAAATAACCACGGCGTAAAACCATTGTTACGAGTTTTCTTGGTCGTAAAAGAATTGTTCTCCACGAGTCTTGAAGCGTAGATGCCTTCTTTTAAATCTACCAACTTTATTCTTTCAAAAGAATGATTATGGGAATGCTTCCACATATATAAACCAATAGATTCATCATTTTTTCCAGAGACAAATAAATCTCTAAAAGAGTAATCATTTTGATAAGTAATTCGAATGCCAGTATTGGCTCCCCATACTTTAAAATTATCGAAAATAGAACGAGACTCATGATTAACGCCCATGTCTCTTTCGATAGAAGAAAGCCCATAAGTCGCACTAATGACGGTGGTGTTTTCTAAAATCAAAGCAACTTCCAATGGCAGAATTCCATCACCTTCTACCGCATATCCATTTTGACTTAAAGGAAATTGGTCAAACTGAAAACCGGGTCGAACATTGGCCAAAGCTGCAGCATCCATTCGAGTAGTACTATTAATTGCTGCATTGAAATTGGTAATCCCCACGCCCATTTTGGTATCCGCAATTACATTGTTACGACAAACAACACCACGACCTTTCATCCCCATGCCTTGTCCCGAAAATAAATAATCATCATAAAATAAAGAAGATTCATAAACATCAAAAGTATGTCCTTTGTCCACATCCACAATTAAATTATTATCCCAAAAACCTGTTTCATTTCCTGCTTCTGAAACTAACCCAGAACCCACTACCTGATAAATTACATTATCTGAAACATTCGCATGAGAACCATGGTGCGTAATTCCCCAACCTGGATTTCCCCAAATTACATTGCCTGTAACTTGCGCGATATTTGTTCCGTTGGCAGCACCCAACTGATGCAAGTGAATTGAATACCGCCCTCGATGATTGGAAATATAATTGGCAGGTGGTGCAACCAATTGCGAACACTCTTGCCCCAAAGCAGAAACATAAGGATTACCCACCACAGGTGCAACCCAATTGTTCCAAATACGATCATCAAGCAATTTACTTTTATCGGTTCTACCCATATTTATAAACGCTGCATTTTTGATTTGAACATTCGCAGCATTGTGCATTGCCATCAAATGGCCACGATGTGTACTATCTATTTTTGCGGAGCGAAAAGTAATATTTCGATTCAGATTTCCAACATAACAATGCAAGTCATCTGTAGAACGACCTTCATGGTTCTTTTTCAAGTTAGCAACTGTAGTAATTGTTGTTCCCGAAATATTAGCAATTTCAGCAACATCGTTTCCATTGGTAAGGGCATTTTTATTTCCTCCCAAAGTCACTAATATAGTGTCTCCAACTTCCCAACCTACAGGTGTCGATTCTAGCAAAATTGTTTTAGTAGATTTTAGTGCATCTACACTTAATTTTCCCATCACAGATTTTTCCTGACCAATAATTTCTAATTCTCCCATCGTAACTAATCCGATAGAAAGTTGCGTCGAGTCCCAATCTGTTCTTCCTAAAATTCCTTCCAAATCATCCACCGGAGTTTTGGAAAGAGTGTCAACAGAAGTATCGCCAGCTAGTGAAAGTGCGTAGGTTTTAAATCTATCATCAGGGCCTATATCGTAGGTCACTCGGTAGTGATTTTGTCTATCACTAAAATGATTTTTGGCATTGGTATTCCATACTTGACCATAACCACTCGTCCCTGCTTCGTGCGCTTCTATGTCAAAAGGTTTGATAGTAACTTGGATTTTTCCATCAGAGGTATTATCTGCATGGAATTGAATTTTTGACATCATTGTCCCTACGAAAGTGTCAAAAATTAAACTTGTCGTATCATTGGAATTGGTTTGCGTACAAGTAAAAGTTCCATCCACTCTAATCGCAAAAATATGTGCAGAAGATTGACCTTCGTAAGTCACAGCAATTCCCATTGGAATATATACGATAGCTGCATCGGAAGGAATTGTTCCTTCTGCCCAAGTGCTCGAATCAAACCAATCGCCATTTTGTTGAGCTGTATGGGTAGAAGTATTGGTTGGAATTAAATTCATCAAAGTATGTTGTGCATCGATATTATGCACAAAGAAGAATGATAAAATAATAATTATTTTAACTGAAATTCGCATGGTAAAAATGATGATGAAATACTAAGGAATGAGTTCTAAATAGATTCAGAATTTTCGCTGCTTCTTTTGCCCTTATTTTTCA
>CAYGRM010000048.1:0-25195 GCA_964352225.1 uncultured Saprospiraceae bacterium
ACTATATGTTTTATAATGATAAAAACGGATTATATCGTATTGGTCAATACTTCAATAATCGTATAATAATCTTTGTTGGAAAGGGAGTAAAAAGAATTTTTACCATCACGAGTAACGGCAACTACATTTTTATTTTTTAAAATTCGAAGGTGGTGGGAGGCAACAGCTTGTTCTATTTTTAGTTGCTCATGGATTTCACTAACCGAAAGTTTTTCATTTTTATAAAGCATATCAATTATCGCAATACGGATAGGATGAGCTATAGCACGGAGTGTCTCGGTGGCATTTTCTAAAAAATTGATATTGAAATGTGTCTTCATAATTTAGAACAAATTTAAAAGATATTTACCATATAAAAGTATATATATATCTAAATATTTTAAAAAATATTAATATTCTGTTCTTCTTTTTTGACTCTCGATTCTTTTTTTGAAGACATAATTTTAAATTACCCGATACCGATGCACTTATAATCTTTAGAAAAAAACTGATTTTTATCATCTTTTGATCTCTAAAGATTTCAGACATTTAAGTTCTTGTTCATAGAATTTTACCTAGCTATTAGGCATGAACACATAATTATTTTAAATTCATTCTACCATTATGAATAATACTATTTCCATTCGAGTCTATGATTTTTTAAAAATTTATCCTCCTTTCTCTCTCGTACAAAAAGAGCGACTCATGAAGGTAGCAGAAAAAATAGTTATCCAATATTATGAACCTCAACAATATATCTTTGAACAAGACACACCTATCTCTGATTATTTTTATGTCGTGAAAGAAGGTGCTGTTCAATTATTGAGAAAAGAAGAAGATCAAAAAATCCTGATCGATGAATGTGATGAAGGCGATGTATTTGGCATTCGACCATTGCTAGCAAAACGCCCCTATGTGGTATCTGCACAAGCAATGGAAGAAACTTTAATTTATGCCATTCATACTGATGACTTCCAAGATATTTTTAAAAATAATTCAGAAGTAGCATTTTATTTAGCTTCCAATTTTGCTGCAGGCGTGAGAAATCAATCTGCCGAAAAGAAAAAAGGGAAATTTTATTATGGAGCTCAAAAAGAAATTTCATCAAATTATAAATTGGTTGAAGTCCAATCTATTGAGAGTAGCAAAACACCCGTCACTTGTCTTCCTGATACCTTAATAAGTGAAGCAGCTAAGATCATGAGCAAAAATGGAGTAGGTTCCATCATTGTGGTTAATGATAAATTTCATCCTATGGGAATCACTACAGATCGAGATTTCAGGCAAGAGGTTGTCGCAGGATCAGTCTCCCCTACTCGACCTGTTTCGGAAATTATGTCTTCTCCGGTGATCACCATTCCCCCAGATCGAACAGTAGCTGAAGTACAAATTGAAATGTTACAGCATAGAATTCATCACCTTTGTATCACCGAAGATGGAACGGTTCATTCCAAAATTTTAGGAATTATTTCTGAGCATGATTTGCTAGTGGTTCAAGCCAACAATCCAGCCGTTTTAATTCGAGAAATTAAAAAAGGAACTTCTGGCGCAACCCTTCGAAAAATTAGAGACAAGGCAGAAGTATTGTTACAAAAATATTTGGAGCAAGAAGTTTCGATAAAATTTATTTCTGAAATCATGTCAGAAATAAATGATGCATTAATCATTCGTGCCATTCAAATGGCTGAAAACGATTTGGAAGTGGTCGGTTACGAAAAACCATCTGCCGATTTTTGCTGGCTAGCCTTAGGAAGCGAAGGTAGGAAAGAGCAATTACTGAGAACAGATCAAGACAATGCTTTAGTTTTTGAAAATGTAGCAGAGGAAGATTATAATGAAGTCAAAGGTTATTATTTCGCCTTAGCAGAAAATACTACTTTGATTTTGCATGAATGTGGATTTGAATATTGCCCTGCTGACATGATGGCAAGTAATCCTCAATGGTGCATGTCTTTAGAACAATGGAAACAACAATTTTCTAAATGGATGAATCAACCTGGTACGAAAGAAGTGATGATGACTACCATCTTTTTTGATTATCGTCCAATTCATGGAAATTTCAAATTGGCAGAAAAAATGACACAACATATTTTTGAAGGCATCGATCAGCAAGAAATTTACCTTTCTCACTTGGCTAATAATGCTTTGCAAAATCCTCCTCCACTTAGTTTTTTTAGAAATTTTATTGTAGAAAAAAATGGCGAGCACGAAGATCAATTTGATTTAAAAGCACGTGCCATGATGCCGCTCGCAGATGCTGCAAGAGTGCTCATTCTCAATGCTAAGGTTGGGCAAATTAATAATACGTTTGAACGATTTGAGAAGCTAGCAGAATTAGAGGAAAACAATCGAGAACTTTTTGAGCAGGCTGCAGATGCTTATGAAATATTGATGAGATTTAGAGCAACGCAAGGGCTGAAACATATGGATAGTGGGCGTTTTGTAAAACCATCTGAATTGAATAAAATGCAAAGATTGATGCTGCGCAATAGTTTTCAACCTATACATGATTTACAAAGTTTGTTAAAAGTTCGATTTAGATTAAACCTATTTGGATGATGTTTAGCTTTTGGAAAAAGAAAAAAGAATATCCTGATTTTTGGAAAAACTATTTAGCTCATTTTGATAATAAGCTAGCTAAACGAACGCCTATTAGTGAATTAAAATTTGTGATTTTCGACACGGAGACTTCTGGCTTTGATCCTAAAAAAGATAAACTCTTAACCATCGGAGCAGTTAGAGTGAGCAATAATCAAATTGACTTGAACGACAGTTTTGAAGTGAGGATTTTGCAAGAAGACATTTACAATACTGAAGCGATACCAATTCATGGTATCGTCCCTAACAAAGAGAAAGGAATCCCAAAAAATGAGGCCATTCAACAATTCATAAATTATTTGGGTAGTGATATTATCGTGGGGCAAAATATTGATTTCGATATCGCAATGATTAATCACGGTCTACAACCTTTAGTAAATGAAAAACTTAAAAACAAAAATTTAGATACTGCACAATTAGCGAAGAGAGCAGAACACCTTCGTTCCCCTCAAATGATGAGATCTTCTGAATTTACTTTGGATGCACTTTGCAAACGTTATAATATTCCAATGCATGATCGACACAATGCTGCCGGAGATGCTTTGTTGACTGCTTTTTTATTCTTAAAATTAATGTCACAATTGAAAAAGAGAGGGGTAGTAACCTTGGGTGAATTATTCTATTCTCTCTAACATTGATTTTTATCATCACTCCGTTTCAACAATTCGATCTTCTTTTTTTACCTTAAAAAAATAGTCTTGCTTACCTTTACTTGAAAGTAAAATTATTAAAGTTAATTTAAAATGTCTTACTGACTATTCTATGAAATTATATATCTCTTTTTTTACCTGCTTTTTCATGTTACTCATTTTCACTTGTTCAGATATTGATGAATCAAAATCATGTCTTCCGCCTATCCAACCTAATCCAAATGGAGATAGTGAATTAGCACTTTTAATGCGAGAAATGTTTGATGATGGGATGCGGATGAAACAACAAATTGAAAAGGGAGATAAGCTCGAAGTACTCGCGAAATTTGAAAAGATCCATTCTGCCCAAGCTACCGAACCTGAAAAAGCAGCAAGTAAAAAATTCAAGATGTATGCTGATGCCTACCTTAATATGATCGAACAATTAAAAGTTAGTTCTCCTGAAGATACCGAAGTTTTATTTCAGGGTTTGGTTGAAAGCTGCATGAATTGTCATCGAGCGATGTGCCCTGGCCCGATGGTTCGAATTAAAAAACTATATCTAAGCAAAAAATAAGACCTCAGAGTATCACTTCCTTTAAAACTCTTTATGTATACTTCTCATAAATTGTTCGATACCCTATCTACAATAGAATAGCTAGCTATGTTATACGAGTGAAGTATAAATAATAAGATTAAAATAATGGCGCAAAATTTAATTGATTGAGGGCGACTTTTTTTTCAAAAGTCAGGTTGTGTGATATATAATGAAATGTTGGGGGAAAATAATCTGCATTGAAAACTAAAGGCTGGATGGTCTTACCATTTTCTGCTTCTCTGTGAAAGCAAGTTGGAGAAAGTTATAAGTGCCCCTCCCATGATAAACGCGCCTGTTGCAATGTACAGAATTAGCATAATAAACGTTTTTTTGCATTAAAAAAATATGGTTTCCTCTCTGTTATCATTTGAAGTTATGTGGATACTGCTAAAGTGAGGAAAATAAAACGGAATTCCAATATTTTTGACCATTAAAAATTAAAAAAAACAACATAACAATTCTTTTACGGAAGTTTAATGTTAAACAATATATTTACGGTAATTTGATTTAAAATTTTAATGATGTAAACTCAGCAATATTTTAAATTACTTAAATAACTCAACCAAAAAGTAGATATAAAAAATCACCAAAATAAATCCTTCCCATCGTGAGATACTTCGAGAAAAACACATCACTCCAAAAAGCATAGTCATCACAATCATTAATGGCAAGCTAAAAGATAAGATTTCAGGTTCGACCACCACATGCCCCAGAAATGGCGGAATTCCAACTACAGCAAGTGTATTAAAAATATTAGAACCTAAAACATTTCCAATAGCAATTCCTGTTTTTCCTTTTTTAGCAGCATTCAAACTTACGATTACTTCGGGTAATGATGTGCCGAGTGCAACTGCTGATAATGCGATTACCCCTGAACCTATTCCTGCGATCACAGATAATTCCTGAATAGCAACCACGGTATATTTTGCTCCTAGCCAAACTAGCAGAGCTCCAAAGATCATTAAAAGATAACTTTTAGTAGAAGCTTTGGGATGTTTTTCTTCTTGCTCTTCATTATCTGATTTTAAAGAATAAAACAAAAAAACTACGAGCGACAACAAAAGTAATCCTGCTTCAAAGTAAGATACATTTTGATCCCTTACGATGAACCAAAGGAAGAAAGCTGTAAACCATAGATATGGCATATCTATTTTCCAAATATTCGTTTCTAGTTTTATTTCTTTCGTATAAATAGCTACCAGACCCAAAACCAAAGCAATGTTTGTAATATTCGAACCGACAACATTTCCCATCACAATTTGAGATTCTCCCTGAAATACACTCGCCACAGATGTAGCTAACTCAGGCAATGAAGTACCAAAAGCAATAATCGTAACACCAACTATATATTGAGAAATTCCAAGTGACAAGCCTATCTCTTCTGCTGAATCAATGAACCAGTCTGATGCTTTCAGCAGGACAACAAGACTTCCAATAAAAAGACCAGCATAGGTTAATATTTCTGTATTCATAAATTGTTAGGCTGAGATTTTTTGAACCGCAAAAGTACAATTTTTTATCTTTTGCCCTTGATTTTTCTATAAATGAAGAGAAAAAATTGATAGAATTTGATTTAAGATTTGTGACGTATGTTTTGAAGTGATCACAATCGAATTGGTTCTAGATGGTTTCATCTGGGTATTAAGTTATTGGGTAATGAGTTATTATTCGTACAATTTATAGAAGTACCATTTTGGAAATAACCAATAACCGATAACTATTTACAAATGACCAAATGAATTCATTTAGAACCATCAAATCATTTCATTTCAAAAAAAGAATATTGTGCTATTTTACAACCTTTCATATCTTCAAAAACGTTGAGAGTATTAAACTCTCGGTTCCTTTTCTCAAAACATAATGTGTTGTCAAGCGTATTATTATATAGAATATTGAATTCATTTTTTCGTTATTTTCTTACATAATATTGATATTCAAATGTTAATCATTTTAAATGACCCTAAATTGGCAGATAAATTTTCCTTGATTAAATGAAAACTTACTAAATTGAACAAAATCCCACTTTGATATGATAAAGCTTTTACGTTTTTCCATTTTTTTATTAGCCGTTTTTTCTACATTAACGGTTCAAGCCACGCATAATCGTGCTGGTGAAATTACCTATGTGACGGATACTTCAAATTTTCTTTCGATAACAGCTACGATTACTACTTATACAAAAGAAAGTAGCGTTCCTGCGGATAGAGATAGTTTGGAAATTTGTTGGGGATGGGAGAGTAATGATGTTCTGGTTTGTGAGTGGGTGCAGAGAAGTAATGGAAATGGTCTATCGTTGGGAAATGATATCAAGAAAAATCTATACATCGCATCTCATACTTTTCCCGGGATTGGACGATACGTAATCAGTATGACTGATCCAAATCGAAATGGAGGAATCTTAAATGTAAATCCTCCAAGTTCTGATAATGTCCCCTTTCATCTGGAAACCACGATAACTATTTTGAATCCTCAGTTTAATGGTTTTAATAATTCTCCTATTTTATATCAACCTCCCGTTGACAACGCATGTATTGGTCAACTATTTATTCATAACCCAAATGCTTATGACCAAGATGGAGATAGTCTTTCGTATGCATTGACAGTCCCTTTACAATCAGTAGGCACAGTTGTTCCTAATTATAGTTATCCAGATGTTATCCCAAATATTGATCCTATCAATAATACTTTGTCAATCAACCCTGTTACAGGTGATTTAACTTGGCTTACTCCTCAGCAAGCAGGTGAATATAATGTTGCCATTTATATTATCGAATGGCGAAATGGAATACCCTTAGACACGATGATTAGAGATATGCAAATTACTGTTTTGGATTGTGATAACGAGCCACCTGTAATTGAATCCATCGATGAGATTTGTGTAATTGCGGGGACTTTGATCGACCTTGAAGTAATCGCTACTGATCCCAACCCTGGTCAAAAAGTTAGGTTGACTGCCTTAGGCGGCCCATTTGAAGTAAGTCCTAGTCCAGCTCAATTTACTCCAAATACCAATGTATTTGAAACACCTCCGGTGGTTCGAAATTTCACTTGGCAAACTACCTGCGAACATATTTCTGATCAATTCTACTCAGTTATTTTTAAAGCAACAGATAATTATATCTTAGGTTCCGACTCAGCAGGCCTCTCTGCCCTCAAAACGGTTCGAATAAAAGTAGTTGGTCCTCCACCGGAAGATCTTCAAGCAGAAGCTGTTGATGAGCAAATTAATTTAAGTTGGCAGAAACCTTATGATTGTGAAATTGTGGAAGATGATTATTTTAAGGGGTTTTCTGTTTGGCGAAAATTAGGTAGTAATGCATTTCAGCTAGACACCTGTGATCCTGGTTTGGATGGAAAAGGATATACCCGAGTTGCTACCAAATTATTTGACATGTCAGGAGGTCGATATATTTATACAGATTTGGATGTAGAAAGAGGCCGAAATTATTGTTATCGAGTTGTGGCTGATTTTGCCAAAACATCTACGGGCGGATTTAATTTTAACTTCGTAGAAAGCTTAGCCTCAGATGAAATTTGTGTTCAATTGAGTCGCGATATTCCTCTGATCACTAATGTAAGTGTTCTAGAAACAGATCCAGCTAATGGAGAAATCTTTGTCCAATGGTCCACTCCTAATTCATTAGACCTAGATACCATTCAACTCCCTGGCCCATATAAATATGAAGTTTGGAGAGCTGAAGGAATAAGCAATACTGGCTTTTCGCTAATTCATACAACTCCTTCTTATGCTAATTTTTTTGAAGCAGTTGATACAAATTATATAGATACAGGATTAGATACTGAAAATAGTGCTTATACTTATCGCATTGCTTTTTATGTCAATGGAGAAATAGAACCTTTAGGTTTCACTAATGATGCTTCCTCTACCTTCTTAAGAATTGCTTCAACTGATGAAACTAATATTCTGACTTTCGACTTAAATGTTCCTTGGGATAACTATTCTTATACTATTTATCGAGGTAATAATTCAGAACCAATTGCTCAATATGATTCTATTGGAGTTACTGAGACAACGGAATACATTGATATGGAAGGTTTGGTCAATGGTGTTGAGTATTGTTATTATGTGAGAGGGTTTGGTTCTTATAATATTGATGGAATTTTACCAATCTTAATCAATGATTCCCAAAGAGAATGTGGTATTCCTTTGGATACCATACCTCCTTGTCCCCCTGAATTAACCATAACTAATGGTTGTGAAAACATCGGTGATTTTAATTCAGGTGAAGATATCATCAATACTTTAGTCTGGATCAACCCAATGAATCTTTGCGAAACAACGGATGATGTAGTATACTACAATGTTTACTATGCCCCTCCAACAGATAATGGCAACTTCCAACTGATTTATACCAGCGATGATTCAGCAGATACGACAACTATGCATAATTCTGAATTTGGAATTGCAGGGTGTTATGCCGTAACTGCTATCGATACTTTTGAAAATGAAAGTGCTTTTAGTAATATCGTTTGTGTAGACAATTGTCCTATTTATATATTACCAAATGCATTTACACCTAATGGAGATGGTTCAAATGAATTCTTCGTGCCTTATCCTTATCGATTTGTAGAGCGTGTAGAATTTAATGTTTTCAATATTTGGGGACAACTGGTTTATTCTTCCACAAATCCTGATTTGGGGTGGGATGGAAAAAATCTAAATGGAAAAGATGTAGCTCAAGGAGTGTATTATTACACTTGCCGAGTTTTTGAAAGTAGAGTTTCGGGAGTTACCGAAAAGCCAGAAGTACTCAATGGGTTTATTGAACTCATCAGATAGTACTTAACTATTTACCATAATTCTTTAACATTTAAAAAAGAGAAATGGAACTTTAGGTTTCATTTCTCTTTTTTTATTTTTGTACCAAACTAATTTATATTTTTTGTGTTTTAAATGTTCAATTATTGTTAGTCCGTCCTCTAAAAAAATAAAATCATGTTTACAGGTATCATCGAAGCCGAAGGCAAAGTAGAAAATATTGAAACGGAAGGAAGTAATGTTCACTTCACCCTCTCCTCTCCTATTTCCAATGAATTAAAAATAGATCAAAGTGTTTCCCATAATGGAGTTTGCTTGACGGTGACTCACCAGACAGATCAGCAATATAAAGTTACGGCGATTGAGGAAACTATGATTAGAACTAATTTAGGGAAATTCAAAACTGGCGATGCGATTAATCTCGAAAGAGCGATGGTTCAACATGGTCGTCTGGATGGTCATATTGTTCAAGGCCATGTAGATGATACAGGTACCTGTATCGAAGTGAAAGAAGTAGAAGGGAGTTGGTATTTTAGTTTTCAGTTTGATAAAAAAAATGCACACTTGTTAGTGGATAAAGGTTCGATTTGTGTGAATGGGGTAAGTTTGACCTTGGTGAATCCGACGGAAGATACTTTTTCAGTCGCAATCATTCCATATACTTATGAGCATACAAATTTTAGAAACTTAAAAGCGGGGGATTTAGTGAATTTGGAGTTTGATATTTTGGGAAAATATATTGCGAGGTATGCGGAATTGTATATGAAGAAATAACACTTTTTTACTTAAAAACTGTTGAAACTAGTACGTTTCCTCTCTAGTTTTTAAACCGTAAATTGTAACTATTAATAAAATTGAAATAGTTTCTCTTTTATGCTGCTTAAGTACTTAAAAATAAAATGTGACCAATAAATATTTACACGTCTTAAAGGTGTGCATATGAATATTATTAAATGTATCTTTGCATCGAATTATTAAGTTCTTAGATTATTTTTCCCTTCTTTTAGGTCTTCTTTAATCTTTCCTTAGTTTTTCAATTAACATTTTTTTTTACAAAATCTCGCTGAGAGGTGAGATTATTAATTATTTTATTTTATGAATATTTTTGTTGCAAAATTGAACTTCGACACAAGAGAGTCGGACTTACAAGACGCTTTTGAAGCTCATGGAGCTGTTGATTCCGTAAAAATTATTATGGACAAAATGACTGGTCGATCAAAAGGCTTCGGCTTTGTTGAAATGGCTAGTGATGAAGAAGGTCAAGCAGCTATCGATGCCTTGAATGATCAAGAATTCGATGGTAGAACTATCGTTGTTAAGAAAGCTGAACCTCGTGAGAATCGTGGTGGAGGTGGAAACCGCGGTGGCGGTGGAGGATACGGAGGTGGAAATCGCGGTGGCGGTGGATACGGCGGCGGCGGTGGCCGATACTAGGAATTAATTGAAGCAAGCATTTTAAAATGCTTATTTAATTATAAAGTTTTGAATGAAAAAGCTCCGAGTGATCGGGGCTTTTTCTATTTTGACTAGTCTATAATCAATTTCTTCATCCATTTACCTCCACTTTTCAAATCATTTATTTCTAAAAAGTAAATACCTTTTTGAAAAGATGATAAATTAATTTCAATTGAAGTGATTGTTTTTTGTAACAATACTTTTCCGTGAAGGTCTATTATTGAGATTTGAGCATTAGTTAAGTCTCCTTCTGATTTTAAATGGAGAATATCTGAAACTGGATTTGGAAAAATATCGAGTTGCTTTTTATTTAATTCGGTTTTGGAAATGGAAGTTGTTCCATCTGTCCATAGTAAACTATCAGTTCTTGTTAATTCTACCTCTCCCCTCTCTCCATAATCATTATACCACCTCAATGTGAGGATAGTACCTGTGCTGTCAATTGAATGCTCATCAATAAAATATACTTCTCCCCATTGACTTGTTCCAGAAATACTTAATTGATTGCAATTATCTAAATGTAATCTAAGATCACCATTTGGTAAACTACTCTGATCAATTGTATCATAACATACATAGTAAGTACCCATTGACATATCTTCCAATTCCATTCCTAATGAATCATCAGTTGAAAATACTTTATAGGTGAATTCTGAGCCAACTGATTCAAATCTTATTGCACCATTCCACACAAGTCCTTCACATTGATCCCAATTAAGGCCTGGTGTCTCAAAAATTGTAGTTTGCGCATTGTAAGTACCTTCAAAATTAGTATAGCAAGGTTGACCAAAACTGGCTGATGATAGAATTATGAGAAAAAAGAAAAGGTAAGATTTTAGTACAAGGTTTTTCATAATTATACTTTTAGAATATTAACAATACATCTAAAATAGTAATAATCCTACAAAGCTTAGTTTTTCAATTTTTCCAAAAAAAATCCCCACCAAAAGTTATTTTGATGGGGATTTAGTATTTCGTATAAAAACGATTATTAATCTTCGATTAATTCCTCTTCTTCGAGCATTTGCTCTCTTGCTCGGAATGCATCAAAGTCCGCTTTATTAGTCACAATTAATTCGTCGTACTTACGTAATCCTGTACCTGCTGGAATTCGTTTTCCTACAATTACATTCTCTTTCAATCCAGTTAAGTAATCACGTTTTGCACCAATGGCAGCTGTACTCAATACTTTCGTCGTCTCCTGGAATGATGCAGCTGAAATCCAGCTGAATGTTCCTAAAGATGATTTAGTGATACCTTGTAACAATGGACTTGACGTCGCTGGAACTGCATCTCTGTACTCAACAGGTTTTCTATCTTCCCGTTTTAAGAAAGAATTTTCTTCTCTCACTTGACGTAAAGTAACTAACTGACCTGCTCGTAATTTGCTAGAGTCTCCTGGTTCCGTTATGAATTTTTTATCAAAAATCCAGTCATTTTGTTCTAAGAAATCATATTTCTCAACTGCTTCTCCTTCCAAGAATGTTGTATCTCCTGCATCTTCGATTTGAACTCTACGCATCATTTGGCGAACGATCACCTCGATGTGTTTATCATTAATCGTAATACCTTGAGAACGATATACTTCTTGAACTCCATTCACTAAGTAGTACTGAACCGCGAATGGTCCTTTGATATTCAAAATATCCCTTGGAGAAGTCGCTCCATCTGAAAGTTGTGTTCCTGCTCTCACAAAGTCACCTTCTTGAACTAAGATGTGTTTAGATAATCCAATTAAGTATTTTCTAATCTGACCATCTTTAGCCGTGATGATTACCTCACGATTACCACGCTTAATTTTTCCGAAAGAAGTAATACCATCAATCTCAGCAGTAACTGCTGGGTTAGAAGGATTACGTGCTTCGAATAATTCGGTAACCCGTGGAAGACCACCCGTAATATCTTGAATCTTACCAAGGTTACGAGGAATTTTCACGATAGTTTGCCCTGCTTTGATTTCCTGACCTTCATCAATAGAAATGTAAGATCCTACTGGTAAGTTGTAACTTCGCAACTCTTCACCATTTGGCTTTACAATTTTAATGATTGGAATCATTCGTTTCTTCTTAGACTCGATGATTACTTTCTCAGCAAATCCAGTTTGGTCATCTCTTTCTACTCGGAAAGTATCTCCTTCGATTACTGCATCGAATTGGGCAATCCCTGAGAATTCAGAAACGATAACTGCATTATATGGATCCCATTCACAAATTATATCTCCTTTCTTGACTTTCTTTTTATCTTTTACAGATAAAATTGCACCATATGGAATATGTAAATTCGAATACGTTTTATTCACATTCTCAGGATCAACAATTCTTAATTCACCCGTTCTCGAAAGAACAATATCTACTTTACCACCATCCTCACTATTAGAAGTTACTGTTCGGATGCCATCAAATTCAAGTTGACCATCAAACTTAGCAGTCAATTGACTCTCTGTTTTTGATACCGATGCAGTACCCCCTACGTGGAAAGTACGAAGTGTCAACTGTGTTCCTGGCTCACCAATTGATTGTGCTGCAATAATTCCTACTGCATCTCCTTGCTCTGCAATTCGTCCAGTAGCTAAGTTTTTACCGTAGCATTTCAAGCAAACTCCTCGCTTAGTTTCGCAAGTCAATACAGATCGAATAGTTACAGCCTCAATTCCTATTTCATCAATTTTGTTCCCCATTTCCTCATTAATGTATTCTCCTGCTGCCAAAAGAACTTCATCAGTAACTGGGTGAACAATATCATGCAAAGTATATCGACCTCTGATTCGGTCTGATAAACTCTGAATTACTTTTTCATTATCTTTTAACGAAGTTGTTTCGATACCTCTTAACGTATCACAATCTCTTTCGTTAATTACTACATCTTGAGAAACATCTACCAAACGACGAGTCAAGTATCCTGCATCAGCAGTTTTCAATGCTGTATCAGCCAAACCTTTACGAGCACCGTGAGTAGAGATAAAGTATTCCAATACTGACAAGCCATCTACGAAGTTTGCCAAAATCGGATTTTCGATAATCGCAGCACCTGTATCACCTGATTTTCTTGGTTTTGCCATCAATCCCCGAAGTCCACACAATTGTTTAATTTGTTGTTTAGATCCCCGAGCACCTGAGTGCAACATCATATATACTGAGTTAAAACCTTGCTTGTGCTGAGCCAACTCAACCATCAAGTTTTCAGTAATCGTATTATCCGCAAAAGTCCATTTATCAATAATTTGATTGTACCGTTCGTTATTGGTAATCAATCCCATATTGTAATTTTCCCAAACGTTATCTACTTCTTCTTGTGCATTTTTAAGTGTAGCTTCTTTCATAGTAGGAGTAATCAAATCTCCTAAGTTGAATGATAAACCACCCTTGAATGACCAACCAAACCCTAATGTTTTAATCTTATCCAAGAATGTAGCGGTAACATTAAAATCTGTTCGATTGATAATCCCTTGTATAACTATCTTCAAGTTTTTCTTAGTCAACAATTCATTAACGTATGGAACTGTCTCTGGAACTGCTTGATTAAACAGGATTCTTCCCATGGTAGTTTTTACACGACCAGTCGTCATTTTCCCATCTTCTCCTTCGACTCTCCCTCTAACTTGAACTGCTGCGTGAAGATCAACTACACCTTCATTGTAAGCAATAACTGCTTCTTCTGCTGAGTAGAAAGTTCTTCCCTCTCCTTTTACAGGAACCTCTTTTGTACCTATTCTTTCCTTGGTCAAATAGTAAAGTCCCAATACCATATCCTGAGAAGGTAATGTAATTGGAGAACCGTCTTGAGGATTCAACATATTATGCGCAGAAAGCATCAAAACTTGTGCTTCCAAAATTGCAGCGTGTCCAAGAGGTACATGTACCGCCATTTGGTCACCATCAAAATCGGCATTGAAGGCACCACAAACAAGTGGGTGCAATTGAATTGCTTTTCCTTCAATCAATTTAGGTTGGAAAGCCTGAATTGAAAGTCTGTGTAATGTAGGCGCTCGATTTAACATGATCGGGTGTCCACGAAGAATATTTTCCAAAATCTCCCAAATTACTTGGTCTTTACGATCAACTAACTTCTTAGCAGATTTTACAGTTTTTACGATACCTCTTTCGATCAATTTTCTGATGATAAAAGGTTTGAACAACTCAGCAGCCATTCCTTTTGGAATACCACACTCATGTAATTTTAAGTCAGGCCCAACGACAATAACGGAACGACCAGAGTAATCCACCCGTTTTCCTAAAAGGTTTTGACGGAAACGTCCTTGTTTACCTTTTAATACATCAGACAAAGATTTCAATGCACGTCCACCTTCCGCTTTTACTGCGTTAGATTTTCTTGAGTTATCAAATAAAGAATCAACCGCCTCTTGCAACATTCTTTTTTCATTTCTCAAAATCACCTCTGGTGCCTTGATTTCCAAAAGACGTTTCAAACGGTTATTTCTAATGATAACTCTTCGATATAAATCATTCAAATCTGAACTTGCAAAACGACCACCATCTAATGGAACTAATGGACGCAACTCAGGTGGAACAACAGGTAAGTATTGAATAACTGTCCATTCTGGACGATTTTCACAACGTGTTAATCCATCTCGGAAAGCTTCAACAACTCTCAATCTTTTAAGAGCTTCTGATTTTCTCTGCTGAGAAGTTTCATTAGCAGCTTGGTATCGTAAGTCATAAGACAATTGATCTAGTTCCAATCTGTTTAACAAATCTCGAACAGCATCAGCTCCCATTTTAGCGATGAATTTTTGCGGGTCATCGTCTTCCAACATTTGGTTCTCTTTTGGAAGGTTTTCCAAAATATCCAAATATTCTTCTTCCGTCAACAAATCCATGTGAGCTGCTGTACCTGATTCTTCCAAAATACCTGGCTGAATCACTACATATCTTTCATAGTAAATGATAGATTCTAACTTCTTAGAAGAAAGACCTAACATGTATCCAATCTTGTTTGGTAATGATTTGAAAAACCAAATATGAACAACAGGAACCACCAATTTGATGTGCCCCATTCGCTCTCTTCGTACTTTCTTCTCAGTTACTTCTACACCACATCTATCACATACAATCCCTTTATATCGGATTCTTTTATATTTTCCACAGTAGCATTCGTAATCTTTTACTGGCCCGAATATTCGTTCACAAAACAAACCATCTCTTTCAGGTTTGTATGACCGATAATTAATCGTTTCAGGTTTCAACACCTCACCATAAGACCTTTCCAGAATTTGATCTGGAGAAGCCAAACTAATAGTGATGCTGTCGAAGTTAGCTTTTTGCTGCTTGTGATTTTTCTTAAATGGCATACTTTATAGTTTTATCGTTGGAAGCCGTTTTACGTTTTACATTACACGTTGCACAAATTCAATTCGTACTACATAAAACGTACAACGTCCTTCAAACAATGGTTAATCAAATTTTACATCAAGCGCTAGTCCTCGTAATTCGTGAATCAATACATTGAATGATTCAGGAATATTAGAATCTGGAAGATTATCACCTTTGACAATTGCTTCGTAAGCTTTAGCTCTACCTACAATATCATCTGACTTAATTGTCAACAATTCTTGTAGAATATTAGCTGCTCCGAAAGCCTCCAAAGCCCATACTTCCATCTCTCCAAAACGTTGTCCCCCGAACTGTGCCTTACCACCTAATGGTTGTTGAGTAATCAACGAGTAAGGTCCGATAGAACGAGCGTGCATTTTATCATCAACCATGTGAGATAATTTCAACATGTAAATCACCCCTACTGTTGCTTGCTGGTGGAAACGATCTCCCGTTTCTCCATCTGACAAGTAAGTTTGACCTAACTGAGGTAAACCAGCTTCAACGATTTTGTCTGCAATCTCAGATGCTTTCGCACCATCAAAAATTGGAGTTGCATATTTTACACCTAATCGTTCCCCTGCCCAACCTAGTACTGTTTCGAAAATCTGTCCAAGGTTCATCCGTGAAGGTACACCAAGTGGATTCAATACGATATCTACGGGAGTTCCATCTTCTAAGAACGGCATATCTTCTGCACGCACTATTCTAGATACAATTCCTTTGTTACCATGACGTCCCGCAAGCTTATCACCTACTTTCAGTTTACGTTTTTTAGCTAAATAAACTTTAGCTAATTTCAATACACCTGCTGGTAACTCATCACCAATTGAGATATTGAATTTTTCACGTTTGTATTTTCCAACCTCTTCGTTAACCTTGATTGTGTAGTTGTGTAACAATCTTGCTACGAGTTTATTTAACTTATCATCATCCGTCCAATTACTATAATCAATAGTTGTGTAGTTGATATCTTTCAACATTCGACTATTGTACTTAGTACCTTCTGGGAAAATGTTTTCGTTATAGATTGATTTAACACCTTTCGATGCTTTACCTTTCAATAAAACCATCAACTTATCCACTAAAATCGTTTTCAACTCATTTAATGCAATAGCATGTTGGTCATCCAATGCAGTCAATAAATCTTTTTCTTTAGACTTTTGATCTTTGTCTTTTTTCGCTCGCGCAAATAATTGCTTGTTAATGATAATACCTTTAGTTGATGGAGGTGCTTTTAATGAAGCATCTTTTACATCACCCGCTTTATCACCAAAGATCGCACGTAATAATTTTTCCTCTGGAGTAGGATCAGACTCTCCTTTTGGAGTAATTTTACCAATGATGATGTCTCCTTCTTTTACCCAAGCTCCTACTCGAATAATTCCGTTTTCATCCAAATCTTTAGTTGCATCCTCACTTACGTTTGGAATATCATTGGTTAACTCTTCCTCTCCTAACTTAGTATCACGCACATCTAATTCAAAGTGTTCAATGTGCAAAGAAGTGAAAATATCTTCTCGAACAACACGCTCTGATAATACAATCGCATCCTCAAAGTTATACCCTTTCCAAGGCATAAATGCCACTTTCAAGTTTTGTCCAAGTGCCAATTCTCCTTTGTCAGTTGCGTAACCGTCACAAAGAATCATTCCTTCTTTTACTCGATCTCCTTTTCTAACAATAGGTTTCAAGTTGATACAAGTTCCTTGATTTGTTCTTCGGAACTTAGTCAATTTGTATGATTTTCTATTGTCTTCGAAAGAAACCATCATGTCTGCTTCCGATCGATCATATCGAATGACTACCTCGTTGGCATCTACATATTCAACAACTCCGTTTCCTTCTGCATTAATCAACATTCGAGAATCTCTCGCAACCTTTCCCTCTAGACCTGTTCCCACAACTGGAGAACTTGGCTTAATCAAAGGAACTGCTTGACGCTGCATGTTCGATCCCATCAGGGCTCTATTCGCATCATCATTCTCTAAGAAAGGAATCAATGAAGCAGAAACCCCAACAATTTGGTTTGGTGCAACATCCATATATTCAACTTCATCTGGAGTCAAAACAGGAAATTCACCATGTTCTCTACATTTAATTCTATCAGTTGCAAATGCTCCTTTTTCTTCAATCGGAGTATTAGCCTGAGCGATTTTTTTAAAATCCTCTCCTTCTGCTGAAAGATATTGTGCTTTTTTAATATCAACCACACCATCTTTTACTTTTCGGTACGGAGTTTCTAAGAACCCCATTTTATTCACTTTTGCGTGAACACAAAGGGTAGAAATCAATCCAATATTCGGTCCCTCCGGAGTCTCAATTGTACAAAGACGACCGTAGTGAGAATAGTGAACATCTCGAACCTCAAAACCTGCACGCTCCCTCGAAAGACCACCTGGTCCTAATGCCGAGATACGACGTTTGTGAGTGATTTCAGAAAGTGGATTTGTTTGATCTAAGAACTGAGATAATTGACTCGTTCCGAAGAAAGAGTTAATTACTGATGAAAGTGTTCGTGCATTAATCAAATCAATAGGTGTAAATACCTCATTGTCACGAACATTCATTCTCTCCCGAATTGTCCTAGCCATACGAGCCAAACCAACTCCGAATTGAGCATATAATTGCTCACCAACTGTACGTACCCGTCTGTTACTCAAGTGATCGATATCATCAATCTCAGCACGTTGGTTCATCAAACTTACCAAATAAGTTACGATAGAAATGATATCTTCTTTGGTCAAAACCAACACGTCCATATCAGTTTCTAATTTAAGCTTTCGGTTGATTTTGTATCGTCCTACTTCACCTAAATTATATCGCTTATCTGAGAAGAATAATTTATCAATAATCCCTCTGGCAGTCTCCTCATCTGGTGGATCAGTTCCACGCAATTGACGATAGATATATTGAACTGCTTCTATTTCAGAACTAGAAGGATCTTTTTGTAATGTATTATAAATGATAGAATAATCCTCTTCGATATCTTCTCTTTGGAGAATGATATCTTCCACTCCACCAGTTTCGATGATGAGTTCGATATTTTCTTCATCCAAAACAATATCACGCTCAAGGATAATATCATTTCTTTCGATAGTGACCACCTCTCCAGTATCTTCATCGACGAAATCTTCCGTCCATTTTTTCAAGACACGGGCAGCTAACTTTCTACCGATTGCTTTATTTAAGGTTTTTTTATCGACCTTAATTGTTTCTGCTAAATTGAATAAATCCAAAATAGCTTTATCTGAATCGTAACCAATTGCTCTCAACAATGTAGTTACAGGAAATTTTTTCTTACGATCAATGTATGCATACATCACCGTATTAATGTCTGTAGCAAATTCCATCCAAGCACCCTTGAAAGGAATAATTCTAGCAGAATATAACTTAGTTCCATTTGGGTGGAAACTTTGTCCAAAGAAAACCCCTGGTGAACGGTGTAATTGAGAAACGATAACTCGCTCAGCTCCATTGATTACGAAAGTTCCTTTTGGAGTCATGTATGGAATATTTCCCAAAAATACATCCTGTACAATTGTTTGGAAATCAACATGCTCCTCATCATTACAAGACAAACGAAGTTTTGCTTTCAACGGAACGCTGTAAGTCAAACCTCTTTGTTGACATTCAGGAATGTCGTAACGTGGTGGATCAACGAAATAATCTAAAAACTCAAGAACGAAGATGTTTCTAGCATCTGTTATTGGGAAATTTTCTTGAAAAACTCGATATAATCCTTCATTAGTTCTATTCTCTGGAGTAGTTTCTAATTGAAAAAACTCTTGGAACGACTTAAGTTGAATCTCAAGTAAATCAGGATATTCTGAGGAAAGTTGGATTTTACCAAAACTTTGTCGTAAGTATTCTGCGGAATTCTTTAGTACCGTACTTAATGCCATTTGTTGTGAGATGTTATTTGGAAACGATAAAACAAAAGTTCCAAGGCAAAGGAAGATGTTATTTTATTGTTTCATAGTTTTTGCTAATTAATTATATATTACCTTCTGTAATTAGCAATAAAATAAATACTCGATATTCGATAATTTGCTGTCGTCTTTACTTGTCTGTTTTTTTACTTTGATGTATTGTTGAAAATAATAAAAAATGAATCAACAATAGGCAAAATATTAAAAGCAACAATAGGCTTAACCGATAAATAAATACCGGTTAAGCCTCCTTGTTTTCTAGTAATGTATTATTAGGTCTCTCTGAATAATCATTGAGGGATTTTGGTCAATACAATAAACGTCTTATTTTAATTCAACGCTAGCACCTGCAGCTTCTAAAGCAGCTTTAATAGATTCCGCTTCTTCTTTAGATACACCTTCTTTGATTGCACCTGGAGCTTTGTCTACCAATTCTTTAGCTTCTTTCAAGCCAACACCTAATAAGTTTTTAACTTCTTTAACTACTTGAAGTTTAGTACCACCTGCTGAAGTTAATATTACATCAAATTCAGTTTGAGCAGCAGCTTCTCCGCCACCGTCTCCACCACCAGGTGCAGCCATAGCTACAGCAGCAGCAGCAGGCTCGATGCCGTACTCGTCTTTCAATATAGTTGCTAACTCACTTACTTCTTTAACAGTAAGGTTTACGAGTTGTTCTGCGAATTCTTTTAAATCTGCCATGTTACAGTTCTTTTTTTAATGTTTTGCAATAATTTAATATATGCGAATGAGCTTGGAAGCCGTGTTATTTGAGTTATGAACGATGAGTTATGAACGATGAGTAAAAATACCCAGCACTTATACCTTATCAATCATCACTAAGTTTATTCTCCTCTTTCTTCTAATGTTTTCAACAAACCTGCAATGGTAGAACCACCAGATTTAAGCGCGCTGATAACATTTTTCGCAGGAGATTGTAATAATGAGATGATTTCTCCAACTAATTCTTCTTTTGACTTTAATGAAGCTAAAGCTTTAAGTTGGTCATCACCTAAATATATTGATGAATCAATATATGCCGCTTTTAAAACAGGTTTTTTTGCTTTTTTTCTAAATTCTTCGATTACTCTAGCTGGAGAATTAGCAACTTCTGTAAAAAGTATAGCTGTTGGTCCTTTTAAAGCTTCAAATAATCCTGCATAGCCTTTTTCAGCATCTGCAGCTTCAAGAGCTTTTTGAGCTAGAGTATTTTTTACAACTCTCATTTCAATGTTATGCTCATAAAGTTTTCCTCGAAGTTCGTTGACTTGCTCAACGGTTAATGTTGATGAATCAGTCAAGTAAAAGAATGAACTGTTACTAAACTTTTCCTTCAATTCAGCGATTTGTTCGCCTTTTTGTGCTCTGGTCATGATGGTATAGTTTAATCTGTTTACTTAAGTGATTTAATATCTATCTTGATTCCTGGACTCATGGTACTTGCAATCGTTACCGATTTCATATAAGTACCTTTAGCCGAGGAAGGTTTAATTCTAATGATAGTAGTTAATAATTCATTAGCATTTTCCACTAATTTCTCAGGAGTGAACGATACTCGTCCGACTGAATTGTGAATAATTCCAAATTTGTCAGCTCGGTATGCAATCTTACCACCCTTTACATCCGCAACTGCAGCACCTACATTAGGAGTTACTGTTCCAGTTTTCGGGTTAGGCATCAAACCCCTTGGCCCAAGAGTACGACCGATACGACCTACTTTTGCCATTACATTTGGCGTAGCAATAATCACATCTACGTCGGTCCATCCGCCAGAGATTTTTTGAATATAGTCATCTAATCCAACGTAATCGGCACCGGCAGCTTTCGCTTCTTCCTCCTTGTCAGGAGTACATAAAACTAAAACAGTTTTATTTTTCCCAGTACCATTCGGTAAGCTTACTGTTCCTCTAAGTGCTTGATCAGCTTTTCGAGGATCAATTCCGAGGCGAATATGTACATCAACAGATGCATCAAATTTCGTAGTGTTGACTTCTTTAACCAAAGCCATTGCCTCTTCTAGATTGTAGAGCTTTTCACTATCGATTTTCTCGTTAGCTTTCGCTCTTTTTTTGGAAACTTTTCCCATGGTCGAAATTTTAAGGTTCAAACGTTTAAACTAATTGTTAGCTAAACTCCCTTTGTTATATAAAATGTGTTCTAAATTCTTTTGGAATTTTCTGATTAAGCCTCCCAAGGTGGAGTTCCGCTTACAGTTAAGCCCATACTTCTTGCCGTACCTGCCACCATTTTCATTCCTGATTCTACTTTAAATGAATTTAAATCTGGTGCTTTTTGCTCTGCAATTGCTCGGATTTGATCCCAAGTTACTGATCCTACTTTTTGACGATTAGACTCAGGAGAACCTTTTTTTATTTTTGCCGCTTCCAGCAACTGAACAGCAGCTGGCGGAGTTTTAATTTCAAAATCGAAAGATTTATCAGTATATACAGTAATCACTACTGGTAAAACTTTACCTCTTTGATCTTCTGTTTTAGCGTTGAATCGCTTACAAAACTCCATGATGTTCACGCCCTTCGCACCTAATGCAGGTCCTACTGGAGGTGATGGATTTGCAGCGCCACCTTTTACTTGAAGTTTGATGAAACCACCTATTTCTTTAGCCATTATTGGTATGTATTTTTAAAATCTATTTAAATATTGAAAGGTTAAAAATGAAATGTTGGAAGCATTATTTATTTTTAACCTTTCTCAGTTATTGCTGTTTTTCAACTTGCATAAAGTTCAATTCCACTTCTGTTCCTCGACCAAATATCTTTACGATAACTTTTAATTTCTTTTTCTCTTCATTCACTTCTTGAATATCTCCGACAAATTCATTGAATGGTCCATCAATAATTTTAACTGTTTCACCAACTATGAATGGCTCAACCATTGCCTCACTAAGTGATTGTGATTCATCTACTTTTCCTAACATCCGATTAGCTTCTGAGGCTTGCATCGGAATTGGGTTATTTTTCCCTAAAAAATGAATAACATTAGGAACATTTGCAATCGCTTGAACCATTTCTCCTGTAAATCTAGCAGGATCAGCTTCAATCAAAATGTATCCAGGTAAAATATTTCTTTCTAAAATCACCTTTTTACCATTTCTGATTTTATATACCTTCTCAGATGGAACCAATACTTGAGTTACAAAGTCATTCCACTTGCTTCTATTTATTTCTAATTCGATCCTTTCCTTAATTTTTCTCTCTTTTCCACTTATCACCCTTAAAGAATACCATCTTCTTGAATCTTCAACTTTCTTTTTTACTGGAGCCGGAGCCTCAGCAACAGCAGGTTGATCTACCGTAGTATTTATTTCTACAGGATCTTCAGATTCTTCGATTGCTTCCTCAACATTATCTCCAGAGAATACATCTTCTTCCTCATCTTCATCACCAAAAACATCTTGAGTATCTTCTTCTTGGGGGTCTTCAACCACATCACCAGCATCAGTATTTATCTTCTCTGATAAATCTGAAGTTTCTTGGGAAACTTTTTTTTCTGGATTTAAATTTTCCTCAGGAGAGTTAACAGACTCTTCTTCTGGCAAATTGTGATCTTCTGACATGAGGGTAATTTTTGGTGTTAAGTTATTGGTAATCAACAACTTAGAAAAGTTTTAAATATTAATTGATTCCAGATTCAGGATAAATTAATCCCAAAAGCCCTTGAGCAGCCATATCCATCAAAAAGATGATAAATGACAAGATCAAAGAAGCAACTAATACTAAACGAGAATCTTGTAACAATTTTGACCATGTTGGCCAAGTTACTTTATTCACAAGTTCATTGTAACTTTCTTTTAAATAAAGTTGAATTCTATCCATTATTTTAAATTTTGCACGGGCAGTAGGGATCGAACCCACGACCTACGGATTTGGAATCCGCCACTCTACCAGCTGAGCTATACCCGTGTATGCGAAAATTAAGTACCCTCTCGGATACTTAATTTTGCATGTTTATTAGAAACGATTTGACTAAAAACCCAAATACGTTTTACTCAATAATTTCAGTTACCTGACCTGCACCTACAGTTCGACCACCTTCACGAATCGCAAATCGAAGACCTTTCTCCATTGCAATAGTGTTGATTAATTTCACCTCTAAAGATACATTATCACCTGGCATTACCATTTCTACTCCAGCTGGCAAATTAACATCACCAGTTACATCTGTAGTTCTGAAATAGAACTGAGGTCTATATCCGTTGAAAAATGGAGTATGACGTCCACCTTCATCTTTTGACAACACATATACTTCAGCTTTGAAGTGTTTGTGAGGATTCACAGATTTAGGTGCACAAATTACCATTCCACGTTTGATGTCCTCTTTATTAATACCTCTTAAAAGGATACCAGCATTGTCACCAGCTTCTCCTCTTGTTAAGATTTTCCGGAACATTTCAACTCCAGTAACAACTGATGTTAATGGTTTAGCATCATCTGCCATCATACCAATAATTTCTACAGCATCACCAGTATTAATCACTCCACGCTCGATACGTCCTGTAGCAACAGTTCCACGACCTGTGATAGAGAATACATCCTCGATAGGCATCAAGAAAGGCTTATCAGTTAAACGAAGTGGTTCTGGAATATAACTATCACAAGCATCCATTAATTCCATAATTTTTGCTTGAGCATCAGCATCACCTTCCAAAGCTTTCAATGCAGACCCCATAATGATAGGAGTATCGTCCCCATTAAATTCATACGAACTTAATAATTCACGAACTTCCATCTCTACTAACTCTAACATCTCTTCATCATCTACCAAATCAACTTTGTTCATAAAAACAACTAATTCAGGTACACCTACCTGACGTGCCAACAAGATGTGCTCTCGAGTTTGAGGCATAGGACCGTCTGTAGCAGCCACAACGATAATAGCACCATCCATTTGTGCAGCTCCCGTAACCATGTTTTTCACATAATCAGCGTGACCTGGACAATCTACGTGTGCGTAGTGACGATTAACAGTTTCATACTCAACGTGAGCAGTATTAATAGTAATACCTCTCTCTTTTTCTTCAGGAGCTGCATCAATACTAGAATAATCTTGTTTCTTAGCCAACCCTTTTTCAGACAATACAAAAGTAATTGCTGCTGTCAAAGTAGTTTTACCGTGGTCAACGTGACCAATGGTGCCAATATTTAAGTGAGGCTTATTTCTTTCAAAGGTTTCCTTAGCCATCGTTAAAAGTTTTTAATTTTATGAATAATAAGGTTAACAAATCTTTTCAAAATTAGTCCAGAGCCAATGAAGGGATTTGAACCCTTGACCCCTTCCTTACCATGGAAGTGCTCTACCCCTGAGCTACATCGGCTTTTTAATGAAAAAGTAATTAATATAATTAATCGCTCATTTTCACTTCATCAAATGCGAGGGTGGATAGAATTTCAAACCACTCCACAGTTATTTCAAAAATAAAAAATGAGCGGGAGACGAGGCTCGAACCCGCGACCTACAGCTTGGAAGGCTGTCGCTCTACCAACTGAGCTACTCCCGCTTATAATGACTTTTACAATTTTTAAAAATCGTCCGAAGATAAGATTTTTTATTGATTATAATTATCATTGTAAAATTATCAAGTGGGGGTGGTAGGAATCGAACCTACTCAGCTAGAAGCAACGGATTTACAGTCCGTCCCGGCTCTCCAACTCCGGCGCACCCCCTGAATGATATTTTATTCTTGATTTCTAATAATTATTTTGCGGAGCTGGTATTTAGTTAAATAATTAAAATCAAACTTTTCTTTAAAAGTATTTGACTTTTCAATTTAAATAAACCGCATAAAAAATTAGAAAAATTTATTTCAAATTAGAACTAAATGGAGCCGGTGGACGGATTCGAACCGCCGACCCGCTGATTACAAATCAGCTGCTCTG
>CAYGRM010000049.1:0-24916 GCA_964352225.1 uncultured Saprospiraceae bacterium
ATGTAACGTAATTTTATTCCCCTCTTTATCAATAAAGATAGCCATAAAACTAAATTTCATCAGAAATTTTGTCTTCGAAAGTTTTTTCTAAAATATGCAATGCGGTAGATGCTTATTATCCACAACTTTTTGGAAAATTTAAAGTGGATTTATTAGATACAGAATCTCCGATTTTAAACGATAATATCTTGGATTATTTAGACATTAAGAGATATTTGGTAGAAAAATTGAAGTAAAAATGTTATTTTATCTAACTTTTGCGTCTCAATGATTGTTATTACTTTGAGAAAAATTTAATAAGTATTGACGATTAAAAATTATTTTTAAATCAAATAAAAAGCCTTATTTTTGGGCGAATTATTTAAAATATTATTCAATTAAAAACAAAATTATTATGGCTAGAAGAGGCATGTTCAGTAAATCAAATAATCCAATGTTTGGAAAAGATACTTTCCAAAATACGGGAAGCCAAACATTAGATGGTCATATTTCAGGATATGATGTGGTTGCAGAACCAATGACTGTGAATGGAGCAGTCAATAAAACTTTTATTTTGGGAGGTGTGATGTTAGCAGCAGCAGTAGTTGCTTATATGTTTGCTAATCCAATGTTTATGTGGGCTGGATTTATCGGGATTATTGCCATTAGTTTTATAGCTAATCGTGATAAAGAAAGAGCGCATATTTGGGCACCTTTATTTTCAATTGCAGCGGGATTTTCTGCAGGGACAGCTTCATTTGTATATGGTGCGGTTGCTGGAGGAGTAATTTCGCAAGCAATTATTATTACCATGTCTATTTTCTTTGTGATGTTGACCTTGTATAAAACAGGTACAATCAAGGTGACAGAGAAATTTAGAAGTATCGTAACCATCGCCGTAGGTGCAATTATGGTAGTTTATTTAGTAGAGTTTGTATTGCACATGTTTGGAGTAAATATTCCATTTCTTCACGAAGCTTCTCCAATTGGAATTGGGATTAGCTTAGTGATTATCGGAGTAGCATCATTAAATCTTTTGTTAGATTTTGATAATTTTTACAAAGGAGAAGCAATGCGAGCGCCGGAATACATGGAATGGTACTTCGGAATGGGATTAGTATTCACCTTAGTTTGGTTGTACATTGAAATTATTCGTTTGGTAGCGATTTTCGCTAGTGGTGATTAATTTTATTTTAAGATAAAAAGGAAGGGTACGGCGGTTTCGTCGTGCCCTTTTTTTATTTTTAGATTTTAATGTGATAAGATGGGACACGGATGCCGCGGATTTTGCGGATTTTCGCGGATTTGACGATTACTGTACTAGGTAGTGAAAATCTCTGACACTTCTAATTATCAAATCTGGCTAATCCGCGTTCCAATCAAAACAACTTTTTATGAAAAAAATAGCGACAATCTTATTGTGTGCAATTCTATTTTTCAGTTGTACTGAGGATAAAATTAAAAGCGAAACTAAGCCAGTCTTACCAGAAACTTATATTCAAATTTTGGGAGTTGCACAGGATGCAGGTTTTCCCCAAATTAATTGCCAAAAGGATTGTTGCAAGAATCTTTGGAGTGATAAGAGTTTACGAAAAATGGTTTCCTCTATCGGAGTGATTGATCAAAAATGGAATCAATGTTTCCTTTTTGACGCTACGCCCGACATTAAAGATCAACTAAATATTTTACAAAAAAATCAATACGACTTAGGTGGAGTTTTTTTAACTCATGCTCATGTGGGACATTATACGGGGTTGATGCACTTGGGAAGAGAAGCGATGGGAGCGAAAGAAGTACCCGTTTTTGCGATGCCTAAAATGCAGATGATGCTAGAAAATAATGCACCTTGGAGTCAATTGGTCAAATTAGAAAATATAAAAATTCAATCACTTCGAAATGACTCGATGACGGTTTTGAGAAGTATTAAGGTAACTCCAATACAAGTTCCACATCGAGATGAATTTTCAGAAACGGTGGGATTTAAGATTTTTGGAAAAAATAAAACGGCTCTGTTTATTCCAGATATTGACAAATGGGAAAAATGGAATCGTAATATTCTAGATGAAATTAAAGCTGTCGATTATGCGTTTTTAGATGGTACTTTTTATCAAAATGGAGAGATTCCAGGGCGAGATATGAGTTTGATTCCACATCCATTTATGGAAGAAAGTATGGAGTTTTTTGATGTACTTGCGGAGGAAGAAAAAGCTAAAATATATTTTATCCATTTTAATCATACCAATCCTGTGATGCAAAAAGATAGTAATGCACGAGTGGAAGTAGAAAAGCGAGGGTATCAAATAGCGGAGGAAGGGCAGACTTTTGAACTATAAAAAAAAGAGTTGCAAATAATTATTAGCAACTCTTAAGTTTTTTCTCTACGGTAGTAAATGAGAAGATTTAATCTTTTTATGCGTGTGTAGAGGAATATATAGTGGTTTTAGAATAGCCCAACTTTAAGAATAACTAAATTTAGGCTATAATCATAGTGCAAGAGCGACGCTAAGGTATTATTTTTTTTTATAATGTGTTATTTTTAAAAAGTAAAAACGTAACTTTTTTTCAAAAAAAACTATTTATGATCAGACTACTCATTTTTGCCATTCCTTTGTTTTTTATTTATTTGTTTATCAATGAATACTTAAAACAAAAAAGAGCAGCAGAAGAAAATTGGGATAATCAATGGAAAGAGAAAAAGAAAAATTTCCAAAAAGAAAAAGAGCTTATTGCAAAGGAAAAAGAGATTCTTAAACTTAAGCAAAAGCTAAAAGAGCGCAAGCAACCGGATGAAATTAGAAAACCTAATTCTAATGATTTCAGTAATAACTAGTTCGTTCAGTTTTCCAACAAATAAGGTTAACAACTTGTTAACTGGAAAGAATGAGTTTCTTTTTGGAGAATAATCGTTTAATTTTCGACTTATATTTAAAAGTCCCAAATTATGTTTAAAATCCTTACAAATGCTATTTGGATATTTCTTGGATTAGGAATATTCATGTTGATGAGTGATTCGTTGCGAACTAATGTTGCATTTGCTGACTATTATATTATCTCACTAAAAATCTATTTATTTACGATAGGTGCTTATTTGGTTTTAAAACGAGTACTTTTTTATCGACTGAAAGGAAATATTAATATTGTTAGTCTAGGAAAAAAGAGTGATTACCAAAATAATTTATTGATTCAAGGTGCAGTATTGGCTTTATTAGGTTTGGGTTTTGTGCAAGCCTATGGGAGTTTGAGGAGTGTGGATACGTTGGTGATTACTTTGTTAGGATTATATTATTGGGCGCAAATTGTATTGAATTCTAATCCTACTATTTACTTAGATGATCATTCTTTTTCTTACGATGATTATTTTATTGATAAATGGAATTGGGCGGAGTTGAGCCGAATTGATTTGGAAAATGAGAAATTAAGATTGATTGGTTTAGACAAAGATTTTGAGTTGGATTTCGATTTGGTTGATGAATTGGATTATCGAAAATTGACTGCTGAAGTTGAATCTGATGTTTTGGATGGGGAGTTTGGGAAAGATAAAAGTTCGAAATCTTTAGTTGAAATTATTGAAAGCTATGCTAAGATTTTTAATGTTCCAATTGCTTAATCGTAAAACGGATTTCCCAATCCGTTGATCAAATTAAAAAATAAATAAATGGATTAGGAAACTTGTCCTACTTAAAATTTCTTCTCCCTCACATCTTTTTTGATCATTGTAGAAACAGAGTTTATGCCCGTGAGTTATCTATTTCGCATAAATGCATCAAGTAATAAAGTTTGATGTAGCTATGATGTAGCTGTAAAAACGAGGGTTGAAATTTTTATACCTAGGTTTAGATCATTATTGAAAAACTAAAAACCTTGATATGAAAATCAATAGATCACTCCATTTTTTATTTCCCTTTCTTTTTTTATTAGGAATATCTCCAAGTTTATTTAGCCAAGTTGTCAATGTAGGTAGCGGAAGTTATACTACCACTTTTCCTGGTGTAGATGCTGCAGGTAGAAATACCTTTCCTCAAGGGACCCCTTTTTTGTCAGGAGCGGCTGCGACCAAACCAGTCCCGACTAATGATTGGTGGTCACACAAGGTGAAAAATGACCATTCAGATAATTTATTTAATTATCCATTTACTTTAAAAACAGTTAATAATGGATTGGTCGTGACCTATATTCCTTGGGGAGTAATTGATGATATTCAACCAGTAATTGTTGGAGTCTCGGGGTTAAATGCTACTGCTGCAAATGTTTCGGATTTTACGGATTGGACAGTAGAAATGGATTGGAGTAACTCAACTCATAATTTTACTACAACTGCGGGGATAGGAATGCCTTTTCTATATTTCACAAAAAATGCAGCTGATGTTGCGGAAATTAAAGTTAATCAAGGAACGGTAACTATTGTGGATGAAATGATGATTATTGAAGACGCAAGATATGAGGCAGATTTTGCAGTTTATGCACCTACGGGAAGTAGTTGGGTGCAGAATGGAAATGTTTATACTTCTGATTTGAATGGTAAAAATTATTGGTCTTTAGGATTTATTCCTTTAGATGCTATAGATGTCAATATTGTTGCTAATGATTACAAACAATACGCTTACGTTTTTCCATCAGAAACAAAAGTTGAATGGTCATATGATGAAGCCACTTCAATTGTTACTACAGAATTTTTAGTAGAAACAGATGTGAAAGAAGGCCTTGATTCAACTATGCTTTTGGGGTTGTTGCCACACCAATGGGACAACTTAAGTGGGACTTCTCCAACGCCAGATCAAGCAACTTATCAAACAGTTAGAGGCGAATTAAAAACACTCAACGGAAATACTTTTACCGTGGAAAATACCTTTCATGGAATTTTACCAACTCTTCCATATGTAGATTATTATAGCGATGGATTTAGTCCTGCCCAACTACAAACTAAAATTCAGTTATTAGAAAATGATGCATTGAATAGTTGGACAGATTCCTATAACGAAGGGCAAGAAATGAATCGTTTAATTCAAACGGCAAGAATTGCTGAATTAACTGGCGATACCATTGCGTTGAATAAATTACTAACAACTGTCCAAACTCGTCTTGAAAATTGGCTAGGATACAATGCTGGAGAGGTTGCTTTTTTATTTTATTATAATGATACTTGGTCAGCAATGTTAGGGTATCCAGCGGGACATGGTCAAGATGGAAATATTAATGATCATCATTTTCATTGGGGGTATTTTATTCATGCCGCTTCCTTTGTTGAACAATTTAATCCTGGCTGGGCAGCACAATGGGGAGGAATGATTGACTTGTTGGTTCGTGATGCATCTAACCCTAGTCGTCAAGATGATTTGTTTCCATTTTTACGAAATTTCAGTCCTTATGCAGGACATTGTTGGGCAAATGGTTTTGCCTCCTTTCCACAAGGAAATGATCAAGAGTCGACTTCTGAAAGCATGCAATTTAATTCGTCATTAATTCATTGGGGATCAATTACAGGAAATGATTCGATTAGAGATTTGGGAATTTATTTATACACTACGGAGCAGACCGCGATAGAAGAGTATTGGTTGGATGTGCATGAACGTAATTTTCAACCGACTCAACAATATAGTTTGGTTTCTCGAGTATGGGGAAATAGTTATGACAATGGTACTTTTTGGACAAGTGATATTGAAGCTTCTTACGGCATTCAGTTATATCCAATTCATGGAGGATCATTGTATTTAGGACAGGATACAAATTATGTGAATAAACTTTGGAATGAAATAGAACAAAACACCGGCATTTTAATAAATGAACCAAATGTAAATTTATGGCATGATTTGATGTGGGAGTATTTGGCATTTGTTAATCCGCAAAAAGCAATTGATTTATATGATTCATATCCAGATAGAAATTTGAAATTTGGAGTATCAGATGCTCAAACTTATCATTGGTTGCATGCTATGAATGTTTTGGGAAATGTGGATGCTTCATTGACTGCGGATCATCCATTAGCGGCGGCTTTTAATAAAAATGATTCTATTATTTATGTAGGTCAAAATTATAGTTCAGATAGTATTGCTGTTAATTTTTCAGATGGCTATGTTTTACAAATCCCACCAAATACCTTAGCGACAAGTTTGGATATTAATTTAAATGGTTCTCTAACCTCTAGTTTTGCAAGAGCTTATCCAGATGGTAGTGTTGACTTAACCGCAGAGGTAAATGATGGAACAGCAACCAAAGTAGAATTTTATGATGGAGAAGATTTCATAGGTGAAGTCACCCAAGCACCTTATGTAATTACAGCAGGTAATTTAACGGTTGGAAAACATAATTTTTATGCAAGAATTTATGAAGGTACTAATTATGCCATTACTAATATCGTAGTTGTAACAGTTGGAGATCAAGTACCTTATTACGGAATACCTACCGAAATCCCAGGAATACTCTATGCGGGTGATTACGATATTTTTGAAGGAGGAAATGGAAATGGGATTTCTTATCTTGATTTGACCGTTGCTAATCAAGGAGACTTTAGGTTAGACGAATATGCTGATGGAATTGATGATTTTATAGAAGGTCATGGAGTTGGTTGGATCTCTTCAGGTGAGTGGTTAGAATATACAGTTGATGTTCAACAAGCTGGGAATTATGATCTTGAATTTAGATATGCCTGTGATAATTCTAATGGAGGTGGACCATTTAATATTGAATCAGATGGTATCGTCGTGAGCTCTGGAATAACGGTGAATAATACAGGTAGTTGGTCGAGTTGGGCAACAAAAACGGTAAACAATATTCCTTTAAAAAGTGGCCGTCAAGTATTGCGATTATATTTTGATAATGGCGAGGTAAATATTGGGGCATTTACCTTTACTTATAATTCACCACTTAGTTATGATCAACCGATAGCAAATGCTGGAGATAATCAAATCATTGTTTTACCTCAAAGTACCGCAACGCTAGATGGAACAACAAGTAGCGATCCAGGAGGAGCAAATCTAAGCTATAATTGGACACAAATTTACGGTCCTTCGGTATTGAATTTTTCAAATAGTCAAACAGCTTCACCAGATATTTCTTCATTAATAGAAGGCGTATATTTAATGCAGTTGGAAGTTGATAACGGCAGTTATACTGATATCGATGAGGTATATATTATTTCGAGTATCACTAATAATGTTGCTCCTACAGTCGCTATTCTTTCGCCATTTGATAATTCAGAATTCTATGAAGAAGAAATTATTACGATTGAAGTATTAGCTTCCGATTTGAATGACAGTATTCAGAAAGTGAATTTTTATGTTAATGGCGATTTATTATCTACGGTAACACAATCTCCATTTAATAGTAATTGGATGCCTGAAATTGGAAACTATTCTTTGACGGCTATTGCCTATGATAATAATGGAGATTCCACCTTCTCAAGTGTGGTAAGTGTAGATATAATTCCTGCACCTTCTTGCTATGGTACATCTTGGGATGGGGACTTTGATTATTTATTTTCACCTGATGATAATAATCCAACTTTAACCTTTATACCTTCTCAGCCTGGAGTTGGTTCGCCAACCTGTATTTTGTATTATGGAACAGATCCTGGAAATCTACCAGGTTATATTGTTACGCCAAATGTGCCTTACAACATTAATGCGATAGAGGGAACTAGGATTTATTTTTACTATACCTATTCTTTCCCTGGAGCAGGTGAAAAGAACAATGCAGCGAACCAAGATACATACGTTATTGGTACCTGTAAAGAGTTTACTTCCATCAAGGAATTACAAAATATGAACTTGAAGTATTATCCAAATCCAGTAACTGATAATTTAAATATAGAATTACCTGAAGGGGAAAATGAAATAATAGTTTATAGTCTTACGGGAAAAATACTGTCGAGGACGATTGTTTCTGAACGTCTATTTACTTATGATATGAGAAATTTTCCATCTGGAATGTATTTAGTTTCAGTAATCAATAATGGAGAAAAAGCAATACTAAAAGTAATTAAATAAAAAGGCTAATCAGTTTTTTAAAATTCTGTCGATCGCCATAAACGTAGGACGGATTTCCTAATCTGTTAATAATATTTTCAAAAAATATAAGCGAATTTGGAAATCCGTCCTACTTAAAATCTTTTTTCCCTCACTTGTTTTTTGTTGATTTTAGAAATGGAAGTTGCACCAGCGAGTTGCATATTTCGCACTAATTCAGTTTGTAAAATGGCTATAACTTTTTCCACGCCTACTTGTCCCTCAGCAGCCAAACCATAAATATAAGGTCGTCCAATTCCAACTGCAGTTGCCCCCAGAGCTAATGCTTTAAAAACATCAGTTCCTCGACGAATACCCCCGTCAATTAAAATAGGGATTGCTCCATTAATCGCTTTTGAAACTTCCTCCAATACTTCGATAGTACTCAAATCACTTTCTAATTGTCGTCCACCATGATTCGAAACGATGATTCCGTCAACCTCATAATCTAGGGCAAGTGCAGCATCTTCAGGAGTCATGATTCCTTTGAGCAAAAGTTTCATATCGTAATTTTTTTTGAACCAAGGAATGAACTCCCAAGTCAAGGTGGCATCAAAATCAGCTCCTCCATCTGCAAAATTACCGAGTGCATTTTCTGTTCGCATATTACCTGTTAGGATTCCGATGTGTTTTTCTCGGTTACCGGGCACAGGCACGTCGACGGTTAAAACAATAGTTTTACAATTATTCTTTTGCGCTTGATCGAGTAGGCGAGCGGTGGTGTTTCGATCAGAAGTAGTGTATAATTGAAACCAAGGCGGAGTATCAACAGCTTCGCAAATTTCAGAAAATGATTTGCTCGTCACAGTCGAGGCAACGGATAAAATATCTTTTGCAGCCGCAGCTTTGACTGCTGGGATTTCTCCATCAGGATGAAATAATCCTTGGAAACCAACTGGTGCTAAAAAAATAGGACTGGCATATTTTTCTCCAAATAATTCAATTGAAGTATCGACTTCTTGTACATCAATTAATCTCCGAGGGCGAATTTGAAAATGTTGGAAGGCTTCGATATTTCGATGAAATGTTCTCAAATCATCAGCGCCACCAATGAGGTAATCGAATGCGTGTTGTGAGAGTTTTTCTTTGGAGGCATTTTTAATATCCCAGATGTTTCGGAAGTTACTCATGAGGTGTTTTTTAAAACTAATGTATTAACAAAAGTTAAGTTTTTTACAAAAAAGGTAAATCCTTCTTTTAATTGATGATTTAAAATTAATTTTATAATGAATAGGGGCAAACACCATTTTTGCCGTCTTAGTTATAACTTAAAGTTATGGAATAAAACGAACCCAACAGAACACCGCAGCTTTAGCCCATTTCAAAGATAAATTTCCTATCGTTATCGAAAAATTGTTTTTGACTCAATTAAGAAATACTATTTTCACAATCATATTTTTAACATACAGCTTATTTAAAAATTATTTAAACCACTTTCCAATGAAAAAAATCTACTTATTTCTCACACTCTTCTTTTTTACATTTCAAATGTCGACCGCTCAGTTGAGTTTAGAAGTGTATAATATTTTCCAAAATAAATGTATGTCATGCCATAGCAATACCGATCAGCAAGGTGGTTTAGACTTAGAAGGTTCAGGTGCTAATGTTGCTTTGAAAGCACTCAACGTTTATAATAATATTGTTGGAAAAACACCAAATACAAACACTCATGCGATCTCAGAAGGCTATCAATATATATACAAAGGTCGTCCTGATTTGAGTTATTTATTCCGAAAAATAAATGGTACACTTGAACCTACTATCGAATTAGATTCAAGTGTGGAAGGTGATCAAATGCCACAATATCAACCTGAATTAACTAATGTAGAAAAAGAATTAATCCGCCAATGGATTCTTCTTGGGGCACCTGCTCAAAATAGTGATTCAAACCTTCCGACTGCTTACGTTGATCAAATTCCAACGTTGGTGAATGAATATTATAATGGAAATGGATTGGCCAGTTTTCCAAACGGAGCACCTGATGCACCAGATCCGTCGGAAGGATTTCAGGTAAAAATGGGACCATTTTATTTGAACCCTGCTGGTCAGAATTTTTCAGAAATGGAGTTGTTTCAAAAGTATGCTTTAGATCTTCCTGCAGATGTGGATGTGACTCGAATTGATATGAAAATTTCTAGTTCGTCGCATCACTTTATTATTTATAATTTTCCATTTGCTTTTGCTGCTAATAATATAGATCCAGGATTTCGAACTGATCCAGATCATTCAGCGATTAGTTTGACTACTGCCGTACAGGAGGCGACTGACTTGAGTTTGCCAGAAGGAACAGCGTTCATTTGGGATAATGATATTGTTTTGGATTTGAACTCTCATTACATTAATTATGATGCTTCGAATACTTATCAAGCCGAAGTTTACTTTAATGTGTACACCCAACCAGCTGGAACTGCAATTCAAGAAATGAAAACAGACTTGCTACTTAAGGATGATATTTTTATTCCCAATAATGGTAACCAATATGATTTTGATAAGACGGAAACTGGTTTTGGAACTCGATATGTTTGGGGGTTGATGGGACATACTCACCAATGGGGAACAGATTATAAAATGTACCTCCGAAATCCAAATGGAACTAAAGGCGAAATGATTTATGATGCATCTTGCTCATTGGACGGAGCTCCTGGGTGTGTTTCTCCATTCTTCGATTATCAGCATATTCCGATTCGATATTTTGATAATTTATTTGCGTTGCCAATGAATCCAGGATTTATTCATTCTGCCAGTTATGTCAACAATGGGCCGAATAACGTCTGGTTTGGACCAACGTCTGATGATGAAATGATGGTGATGGTAATGATGTATACAACAGATACTACTGGACTAGATTTGTCAACCAGTTTAGAAAATATAGATGATCTCCAACAGGAGGTTCTGGTATTTCCAAATCCAATGTATGATGAAGCCACCGTAGTTTTGGCGGAAGGAATGTCTGATGTTCGATTTTCACTTTTTAATGCAACTGGACAAGAAGTGAAGCTAATGGAAAATATTTACAACGATAGATTTACCTTTCAAAAAGATAATCTTCCACAAGGAATCTATTTTTTCCGAGTAGAGGATGGAAGTGGAAAATATGCAACAGGGAAGATCTCGATAGAATAGAGGACGTTACACGATTTATGATGGATACATTTGGGAATCGTAAAACGTTCAACGTAAAACCCTTAAAAAAAGAAAGAACCAATTCATTCAATGAGTTGGTTCTTTTTTTGAGACAATAAGCGTAGAGGAAAATAATTTGTTAATGATACATTCTAATTTTACTGTGAGCCTTGCCGGATTCCGAGATTATTCCATAATTCCTTTTGAAAATCTGCCTTTGGAAAAGCTTCATAATTATTATAAAGTTTGACCATAGTATCGATGGATAAATCGGATGAATATTTTTTGAGTAATAACAGTTTTTCAATAGTGTCTTCACATTCTTGAATTACTTGATGTGCTTGCTGATTTTGTTGGGTAACGCTTTTGTAAAAGTCAATAGCTTCTTTGAGCGTAGGCGAAAGGTTTTCTTCGTCGACGATGGTTTCTTTGTTGAGCATCAGTCGAAGTTGTAATGTTTCAAGTGTGTCGCCTATCTTTAAAAGAATACCCTTCTTCAAATTTTCAATCATACAGGGGATAAATTTTTGTTGTTGAAATCTCTCGATTTACTTTTCGAAAGGTAATAAAATCGTGTGACAGGCCTTCCTTTTTGATAAAAGGAGAAAACTTGATTCGATTAAAATCAAGCTTCCTCTTTTATCTTTTTTAACAAACGGTTTTGGAATGGCTCTTCCTTTTTTTGAAATAGTGCCAGAAAGAATACTTTCTTCATGTGTGAAGGGACTTCTTTGTCGTAGTATGTCGGAAAGGTAAAATTGCAGACCAGTTTTTTTTATTAGAAAATTAATAAACTGTGACAAGAGTTTTACAACTGAAACAAATTTTAAAAAATGATATGTATTGAATATTATAATGTAAAACATTAAAAGCCAATTAGTTATGTAACTAATTGGCTTTTTTGGTTTAGTTTTTTTCAGAAAAAATATATTTGCTTCCTGTCAAGAGTGACTAAAAAATGGGTAATTATACTCCTAATTATTCATAATTAAGCTAATATTTTCTAGGTTTTTGGATGAGGAAAGGAATCACTTTCATCTTCATTAATTCGCACATGCATACATTTAAAATCCTTCTCGACTAAAATTCGCACTTGATCACTATCACTAGTTGCATCTAAATGTTCCATGCCGACGAGTTGAGATTCTACCCAGACTTTTGCTAATTCGGTTGGAACAAAAATAGTGATTGTTTTATCTGAAAATTCGCATTTTAGTTTTTTTACATTAGCTGATGCTAGAGTGTAAATTAATTGACCGCCTGCAGCTGCACCAAACTGAATGCTATCTTCTACTCGCCCTTTTTCTCCAAATACTTTCACGTCCTGTTGACTCAACCTTAGGCGGATGGAGTTCCCTCTAATTCGTAATTTCATATGTGTTTGTTTTTTTCAAAGTTAGGAAAAATATCAAAAAAGCCCTTCCTAAACTTTAAGTTTAAAAAGGGCTGATATTTTATTTTACTAAAAAATTATCGTTGTATCGTCACTCGCTCCGTCATCATCTGTCCTTCCGTCCTAACTTGTACAAAGTAAATTCCACTCGCGAAACGACTTGTTTGCATTTGAATTAAATCTTGAGAATCTTTTACCATTTTCTCAGCCAATAATTTTCCTTGTACGCTAAAAATCTGGACAATGATTTCCTCATTAACTGGTTTTGTAAAACCAATGTTGATTAGATCATTTGCTGGATTTGGGAAAATAGAAATCTCGTTTTGCTCCACCAAGTCTTCTGTAGAAATAACTACATCAGGATCAATAATAATATTGAACTGAGGAGTAGCAATTAATCCACCTTCACTATCATCCACCACAAATGTAAAACTGTCTTCCGTTGAAGCTCCTCCATCATGAGTGTATAAAATATTCCCTGGGCTTGATGAATTTTGAGTAAACTTATCTCCTACTGTTAACTCATCGGTCAAGAAATATAGTTTTCCATTTTCAGGAAGGGTGACGATGGTATAAGTAATATCTTCAGGGCCATTGTTTGGATCTACGGTCAATAAGAATTCATCATCGATTGGTCGAGTGAATCCTGGAGGAAGAGGCATGGTTTCATTTTTAATTAATTCAGGAGGACTTAGGTTCGCTTCAGAACAAATTTGCAAAGTCCATTCATTTAATTTTCCACCATTCCCAGCGGTGTTAGTTACTTCAACTTGAAGTTTCCAATTTCCAAGAGAACTTGTGTTATCAAAAATACTTAAAAGGTTGTCTTCTAACTTGTAACTAATTCCAGTATTTACAGGACAATCTGAACCAATGAAAGAAGCCGCTTCATCATCCATTCCAAAATCAAAAGTAGTTCCTTGGCAAAGAATAGAAGAAAATAATTTAACGGAAGTTCCATCTGGGCCAACTAATGACATATCTATATCCTTGAAGGCAGTATGGTTTCCTTTAATGCTGGAGATATTCAAATCATTAATCAATCCATCAAGAGGCACATTGATTACGGACTCAATCGTTGGTAATCCATTACTTGGTATAGTTACTGGGCCATCTGTACTCACGGTATTAGTGCATGATAATGATTTGACGGAGAAAGCATTTATTGGCGACCAGTCTTCTGATGAACATTCATTTTGAGGTTTAATTCTCCAAAAATAAACACCACCAAGATCAAGTTGAGTACCTGCTTGATAGCTGCCTCCTGTTACTACACTTGTTTCAACAACGGTAGTAGCAGAGAAGGAAGGATCACTTGCAATTTCGATGAGGTAATTGTCTGCAGCAATTCCTTCGTTCCAAGTATAGATAGGCGTTTCTTCAACGCCTTCTGTTCCATTGGCAGGTGCTATCGTTGAAACATCAGAAAAATTAGTAGCTATAGTTTCATAGACTAAATCTTGGTAAACAGTATCCTCTCCCGGAACATATGACATTAATTGGAAAGTGAATACTCCATCTGAGGTAGGAGTATTATCAGTATTAATGGTTAATGTTAATTCTTCGGATGGCAAAATTGGATTAGCACTAAATTCGGCTGTTGCACCAACAGGTAGCCCAATTGCTTCAAAATAAATCAAGCTATCATAATTCAATAAGGATAGCGTTTTGATATTAACTTCAGGTAATTCAGGTAAACATACTTTTTGGAAATATGGTCCTGATGATACGGAGAATCCAGGGGTAGAAGGTGCAACTATTTTAAAGTTCACATTTGAAATGTCAAAAAAGATATTATCTGCTGCTTCAACTTTTACTCTAGCTAATCCAGTAATTGCATCAGGAATCACTACCGTATAACTTCCGGTGTTCGGAACATTTTGCGCTAAAGAGATTGGATATTCATATCCTCCATTAGTGGATAACAATATATTTACATATTGACAATTTACAGGTGCCGCATCTGTATTGGCGACATCCCAAGTTACTTCTACATAATCTCCTACTTCAAAGGTTTGGTTAACATTTGGGTGCATGACTAAAAATGGGCCAGCGGATTCTACTGACTCAAAAGCAATTTCATCCCAGACTGTTCCGCCACCGCCCCACTTGCTATCTCTAACGGTACATCTAAAAGTTAGATCCCGAGCATACGTTGGAAGCACTTCCGTGATGGAATTTTGATTGTTAACAATAGTTTGTATTCTAGGAAAAATTCGCGTTGGATTTTCCGTAGGTAAATAACTTCTAAATGAGGGTGCATTTCCCATCGGACTTCCTAGGGGACTAATTGGTCCCAAATCATATTGTTCAAAACAATAAGTCAAAGTATCATCTGGATTAACATCACTTGCCACCGCAGTCAATTGAAAAGGAGTACTAATTGGGATCTTTAATCCGTCGCCAAAAGGTATTTCTACATCCGGATCGAAATTATCGGTAGGTAATACGGTGGCGCATGTTCCTCCTCCTTGTCGACTATAGTTTTGAATAGATTCGATAGAATTGATATGGAAATAGTCATCACCTGAGTTCTGCACATTATTAGAACCACAGGCGCCAACATAAGACATAATGGTTGATCCACTTCCCGGTTCGTAGGCAGTACCATCGTTTAGTTGGTCATTGCCATCAGGATCTGTACCATTCCAAAAAGGAGTACAATTACTCCAAGGGTGTGCCGCACTTAATTGATGCCCGACCTCATGAGACAAAGTTCCTAAATAGAAATTATCACTCGGGTTATTGTTACAAGATATTCCGCGAGCTTTAGTAGCGTCATTGCAAACATTTCCTCCTGAAACACCACCAATACCAATTCCATTTAATAAACAAGGGAACGTTTTAAATAAATGTCCAACATCATAATTCTCCACTCCGACGACTGAATTAATAGTAGTTACACTTTGATAGAAAGTACCAAAAGCAATTACATTTCCATTTATATCTGTTGTGTTCGTGATCTCATTACCTTCGAATGGATCGGTAGCTGGATCTAAAAATACCAATTCATCATTATTATCGACTAGTTGAAAACGAACTCCTGTTTCTTTTTCAAAAATAAAATTCAATCGACCCGTAGCGTAAACTAATTCCGCCATCACTCCATCAACTGTTCCTCCTTGGGTGGCAGAGAATTCTCCAGAAGTCGCTAATGCCATTCTGTAAACTCTTAATTCAACTGGGGCTCCTGCGGTAGTATTAAACTCAGGAGAAGGGGGAGTTGTGTTTGGGCCTTTGTTTTGAAAAGGACTATTAGGACCACCGCCATTGTCTTGAAGAGGTTGCGTCGCATTATAACTTTCCAATGGGTTGTGATCAGCGTGAGTCAAATTTAACATCGCTTTTTCTACATCATTCGGCAGACGATCTTTTTTATAATAAGAAAGATAGTTATTGTTATTTCCTTCCAAATATGGATCAATATATATTATACCTGCTGGTGAACCAATCATTGCTCGAAACCCTTTGGCTGCAATCTCAAAACGAACATGTAATAATTTATTTTCCGCTCCGTATCCTGCATAAGACTTTATGTTTGGATATTTTGCTTGCAAACCAGGAGCCATCACAGAGGATTCGAATACCTGAAAAATAACATCATCACCATTTGGCATGGGTAGAATAATCTGTTTTGGATGATGTTTGGCTGCAAAAGTAAACTCCATTGGAGTATCTGTCAAACTGGATTTAAGTGCATCCAAATCCAAAGCTAATGTTCTATATCTTTCGGGAATAATTTTCCGCTCTTGGTTAGCTGGAATTAAAATATTGGCTTCATTGGCATCAAACCAATGGTCTACAATATTTTGAGAAAATAGATTAGAAACAAACAAGGACACGCAAAAAAGTAGTACAAACTTTTTCATCTAGGTTGTATTTTTTTAATTGAAAAAATGGGGGTGGTTTTTTGAGGGGGTGCTTTTTATTTATGTAAAAATACTTTCTCCTTTTTGATTAAAAAAATGAGAAATGATCAAATGTCGGTAGGTTGATTAAGAGCATGGTTAAAATTCGTTTTTGGAGTTGAAAATGGATATTTTCAGCCTAAGGGATGAAATTTAAACATGCTCTGACCTTTGAGAATCAAAATACCAATTAAAAAACCTTTCAAATGAATGATTTGTTTAGAATTTATCTTTCGATGGATTTTTTAATTCTGAGTAACTATTTGGTTCTAGATAATTTAATAACCAATAACCTAATAACTATTTATCCATGACCAAATGAATTCATTTAGAACCAACTATTTTTTTACTTGTAGATTCAGAATGTTACCCATTTGATAACAATTTCTACAGCGAGGTTCGTATCTATCTTTTTCTCCCAAAACAACAGTACTAGTTTCATCACTCAATCGATAAGAATGGGTAGCTAGATTTCCGCAATGTTGGCAGATAGCATGTACCTTGGTAATATATTCAGCGACTGCCAAAAGATTAGGCATCGGCCCAAAAGGTTTTCCTTTGTAATCCATATCCAACCCTGCGACGATCACTCTAATTCCCTTCAATGCTAATTTTTCACAAACCTCTGTCAGTTGCTGATCAAAAAATTGTGCTTCATCAATTCCTACCACAGTTATTCCTTCGGCCAAATCCAAAATTTTGGAGGAGTGCTCCACAGGAGTTGCTAAGACAGAATTGGCATCATGTGAAACTACATTTTTTACATCATATCGAGTATCTGTTCCAGGCTTAAATATTTCTACTTTTTGGCTAGCAATTTTTGCTCGTTTGAGTCGTCGAATCAATTCCTCTGTTTTCCCTGAAAACATGGAACCGCAGATGACTTCAATCCATCCACTTCTTTGTCCTTTAAAATGAGGTTCTAAAAACATATTTTAAGTTAAAATTAAAATGACCATAAAAATTAAAACGGTTGAATTGGCGTTTTTGAAATTCATTGTTATTTATATCATCAAATTCATTATTTTTACCAAAATTATTAAAATCGTGTTTTGCGAAATTAAAAAAGATATACCGTATGAATGTTAAGCAAGCAAAAATTCTTTTAGAAAAAATTAATCGTTTATTTCAGAGTATGACAATGGACGAGCATGTTTCTGAAATTGAAAAAGAATTGATGCGGAATTATGTGAAATCGCTTTATGAAGAGTTTATGCCTGATGGAAGAGTAAATGCTGCACCCATTCAAAAAGCTGAACCGATCAAAGTCGTTCCACCAGTAAAAGAAGAGCCAAAAATTGTGGAAGCTCCCGTTCGAGTTGAGCGTGTAGTTGAAACGCCACCGCCACCGCCACCAAAGGTCGAAGTGGCTCCTGAACCTGCGCCGAAGCCTAGGCCTGAGCCAGCACCTCGACCGATTGTAGTAGAAACACCAAAAGTAGAAAGGAACACACCTCCTGTAAAGTATACTCCTCCATCACCTTCTCCAAAACCTGCTAAAGCAAAAATTAGTGAGGAGCAAGAGGAACTTTTTGAATTTAAAGAAGCGACTGATTTGTCAGAAAGGTTGAGTCAAAGTCCGATTAAAGACTTGAATAAAGCGATGGGAATCAATGAAAGAATCTTAACGACCAACGAACTATTTGATGGGAATGGAGATGCCATGAAAGATGCTTTATCGACCATCAATCGATTAAGTAACTTTGATGAAGCTAAAGATTACTTAGCCAATATTGCAGAGATTTACGATTGGACCTCAAAGAGTAAAAAGAAAAAGGCAAAGGTTTTTGTGAAACTGGTTCGCCGAAGATTTGTATAAAATAGATCGCTGCGCTGTCAGAGGCGAGATCGTCACCTATGGTGACTGTCAGATCGCTATGCTGTCAGACTGACGATTACTACCTTGATTTGCAGATTAGGCCACAAGTTACCTTTTAAGAAGTACTCATCTGAATTTCAGTTAAGCACTTTTTAAAGGGTAATTTTTCTGTTAAGAAACTGAAATTTCTACCTTGTCATTAATACCAAACTTCGTCAGTCTGACAGCGCAGTAATCTGACAATCACCAAAGGTGACGATCTAACCTCTGACAGCTCAGCGATCTAAAAATATATCTATTGAATCCCGAAGAAGAAAAAAATCATTTTGTTGAAAGTTTGCAATTACCTGTGATTTTAATTTTAATCATGTTGGTAATTCATATCATCAAAGAATTTACTAGTATCGATTTTATTTATTGGGGAATTTTTCCACGACAATTTTATGGTTTAAAAGGAATTCTGACAGCTCCATTGATCGATGGAAGTTGGTAGCATTTGTTTTCCAATGCAGTTCCATTTTTGAGTTTGTTGGGAGTGAGCATGTATTTTTATCGAATTGTTGCGGTGAGAGGTTTGGCGATGATTTGGATTTTGACCGGAGGCGCAGTTTGGTTATTAGGTAATTTTTTTGATAATGAAACGGGTAATTTTTCACATATCGGAGCGAGTGGAGTAGTTTATGGATTAGTGGCTTTTGTATTTTGGAATGGTGTTTTTGTCAAAAGTAGAGAGTCGATAGTTTTGGCTTTAGCGGTGTTGGTTTTGTACGGGGGAATGTTTGCGGGGATTCTGCCAGATCAACCAGGGATTTCTTGGGAGAGTCATTTGTTCGGTGGATTGATTGGAATTTTTACAGCTTATTTTTACAAAGATGATTTGTTGGATGAAGTGGAAAGGTTAAAACAGTTGGAAGCACCTCGCACTTGGGGGGAAGAGTTTGAAACTCAAAATGAAAATACTACTTATTTTCTACCTAGAGATATTTTTGAAAAAACAAAAGAGGAAAGGAGGCGAGAGGAAATGGAAGGAGAAGATTATTATTGATTTTTCGCACAAACCTATTTAAAGCAATCGTTCTATCAAAAATACATTTATGAAAAATACCTTTTATTTAATATTACTGATATTTGTTTTAGCTGGATGTGAAAAAGATGAATCGGACGATATGTCCAAGAACGTTATTGAGTATCCAATTTCATTTACAATTAATGATATAGAATTTGGAGAATCTAAATTATTCGAAGTGAAAGATGCTTCTATTGAAGAAATTAATTTTGCAGGAATTTTCACCCAATTTGATCCTCAACTTCAACTTGATCTAACGGTGGATTTTATAGGTTTTCCATTTAATAAATTTGAATTACTTTCGGAATCAGAGATAAAACTTTTTATTAGTGATAATACCGTATCTCCAAGTGATACAATTTTTCCTTACACCAAGAATGGATCGTTGCTAAATATTATTATAGATGAGACGACCAATGAATCATTTAATTTAGACTTTGATGAAGTGAATCTAAAATTAAAATATTGTCTCTTGAGTTATTTTCATAGTTTTCAGAATTCATTTACAGGTCAGGTCGATTACTCAGCATTAGGGATTGAGGAGTGTACCACAAAAGACTACGCTGAAAATGCAGACAATGTGCTAATCGATAATTCATTAATGGTAAATGATACTATTGCTATTAACTTATCTGATTTGATTTTTGATTAATTTGAATATTATCTTTTGACTGTTTTCACTAAGTCTGCGGAGCTTATAATTTGAAGTGAAAAATGGAACTGAATCCCACTTTCTACCTAGAGATATTTTTGAAAAAAAAAAAAGAGGAGAGAAGGCGAGAGGAAATGGGAGGAGAAAATTATTATGATGACAGGAGTTAAATGAAATCATAAACTTCTAAAAAAAAACCTCTTCAAAAAGAAGAGGTTTCCAAGGGGGTGTTGTTGTAAGCTTTACAAAAATAAAAGGCACAAATAGTTTTAGAAATATAGCTAAGTTTTAGAATTCATAGCTTGTTTTAGTTATTTATAGCTAGGTATTTAATATTATTACTATCATCTAAAAATGCAAATGCTCCTCTATTCTCAATATTTTTTGCATTATTTTCTAAAGGAGACAATCCTGTATTTTGGATAGATACATATCCATAATTAATGACACTTCCTACATTCAAGATTCCAAAATTATAAGTATCAGAACCATTGATGATCAATTTTCCATTTTTTGCAATGGTCAAGGTTGAATTTCCTTCCAATCTTAAATGAGGAATTTCTGCTACCTCGTTAGAAATTATTGGAAAAAAACCAGATTGGGTACTTACATCAGAAATAATTACCGATTCATCACTCCAGTCTGGTACTTTGTTTTCGCTCCAGTTTTTAGGGTTGCTCCATTCACTCTCGGCTCCGGGGGTACCGCCGATCCATGAGTTTTGAGCAATAATTGCATTAGCTACAAAACAAAGTAAAATGGTAGTTATGGCAAGTAATATATTAGTTTTGATTTTTAGATTTTTCATATTGGTTTTTTTACTAGTGATGTAATTTTGGGTTTTACATGCTTAGGAAGAACTTGGTTTTTGAAGATTAAAATCGAAAACTGGGATTTGATTTTGGAAAATTAAAGTTGGTTAATTGGGGTTAAAAAATATTGTGATTTGATTTTATATAGGAAATATTTAAAAGTAATTCATGTGATAATATTTGCGGTGGTGTTGATACAAATATGCAGGCAAAGCCGAGTAACCCTCTAGTAAAAAAAAATAAAAGACTAGTAAAATTGTAACATTAGATGATAAAAGGAAGGAGAAATGTAACTTAAATTCGATTAATTAGATCATAAGTTACTGGTAATCAGTAATTTATATAGGTAAAAAAAAGAAGCGAGCGTTTTTGGGGAAAATCTTAATATTATTCATTTTCATTTAAAAATTTAGAAGGAGATTTTCCAAATTGTTGATTAAATGCTTTTGAAAAATAGTTAGGATCATTAAATCCTACTTCATAAGCAATTTCCGAAATATTCATTTGAGTTTTAGTAAGCATGATAACCTTTGCTTTTTGTAAGCGAATGGAACGAATAAACATAGTAGTAGAAGCACCTGATAGTGCTTTGATTTTTCGATGTACTTGCATTCTACTCAGATTTACTGCCTGACATAATTCTTGCACGCCAAAACGAGGATCATCCAAATTTTTCTCAACGATTGCTCGTAATTTTTCAATAAAAGCATCTTCGATTTGTACCGCTTTTTCTTCAGTAGGAGGGGGAACTTGGAAATCAACATATCGTGATTTTAATTGTTGGCGCAACTCTACCAGTTTTTGTAATCGGATCAATAATTCATTTTTATTAAAAGGCTTGGATAAATAAGCATCAGCGCCTCTTTCCAAACCATGAAGCCGAGATTCAATTTCAGATTTTGCAGTTAATAAAACAATGGGGATGTGACTGGTGCGTTCATCATGTTTTAAAAAATTACAAACTTCAAATCCATCCATCTTAGGCATCATGACATCGCTAATGATAATATCTGGAATAATCTCAATGGCTTTTTCTACCCCCATTTTTCCATCGGTGCCCACCTCCAAGTGGTAGAACGGTTCTAAAATAGTTTTTAGATAAATTATAATATCTCTATTGTCTTCCACGATGAGTAAAGTAGGAAGATTCTCTTCGTTACTATGATCGATGGCTTTTGCATCCTCTTCCTTAGTTTGTGGCCAAATAGTATATGGATTCACCTCTTTTTGCATAACGACAGAAGAAGTTTCTGGAATAACAAAAGGAGCAGTATTATGTATGGGAAGTTCAATATGAAATTGAGTTCCAATCCCGATTTCACTTTCTACCCGTATTTTTCCGTCAGATAATTTTACTAATTCTCTAGTTAAGGAAAGACCGATACCTGTCCCAATTTGTTTTTGGAGTTGATCCGTAGTTGCTTGAAAAAAACGATCAAAGATATGAGGGATGGCTTCCTTGGGAATTCCAATTCCCGTATCGATTACTTTTAAGAGAACATGTTCATTTTTCTTTTCAAGGACTACTTTCACTTTTCCACCTTCATTGGTGTATTTGAGTGCGTTAGAAACAAGGTTGGAAATGATTTTAAAAAGATTGTTTTTATCAAAGTCCATGTTTACTTCTTTGGCATCAGCATGAAAACTTAAATTAATTTTCTGAGCGGTGGCGAAAGGTTGGAAAGAATGGACAATGGAGTCGATGTATTGACTGATATTTGCTTGGATCAAATCAAGCGACATATTACTTGATTCTAATTTTGATAGATCTAAAATTTGATTAATCAAGTGTAATAAATTGTTCCCATTAGAAGCAACCAATCCTACATGAGTTCTTATTTGCTCAGGAGTTAATTCATCAGCTTTTTCCAAAATCAAATCGGAGAGTCCTAAGATCACGGTGAGAGGCGTGCGAAATTCATGAGTGATATTGGCATACAATCGAGTTTTAAACTCATTCATATCTTTGAGTCGTTCTGCTTCTTGGTGCTGTAGTTCTAATTGGGATTCAAGTAAGATTCTATTTTTAAAAAAGATAAAAGCGACGAAGATTAATCCCACGAAGATTAATGCAAATAAAGTATAACTAGAAAATATTCGCTCTGCTAAAGTGGAAGATTCCAATTGAGTATTTTGCGCATAGGTGGAGAAATGGCAACAGAGGATCAAAAGGAGAGGAAGGGGTGTTTTTTTGAGGGGCATGTTTTCTTACATTTGGCTAAATAAAAATCTTAAATGTTCTAGGATTGAATTTATTCAAATTGTAAGTACTAAGATATACAATTCCGAGGGGAAATTGAAATTCCTAAACAATGCCCTAATCAAGATATTATTTTGAAAAAACGAGAGCGAAAATAAGACGAGAGGAAATGGATAGGGAGGATTATTATTAATTTTTATTTTAGCAGATAAGAAGCTCCAACGCTTAGTCCAAAGTGTTGAAGTTTCAATGAGAAACGACCATCTAAAGTTTCGTCATCACCAAAGAGAGAATAATCACCTATAAATATTTTACTTCCAGAATAGACATGAGATACTGAGCTTATTAAGTTAATTCTACGACTTAATTTTCTGAAATATCTAATATTTCATTCAGGAGCGAAAAATATTTTTCTTTGATAATAGGAGTCAACAGAGGATAAGAACAATCGTTTTACTGTTTGTTGATAATCAGGTTTAGCACTAACTGAGGAAGTGAGAGAATTTGTGGGAAAATAATAACCGTTTAGCCCCAACCCTAAAGATAGAATTTCATTTTCGTCAGCATATGTTAAATATTTATATTTGAAAATGTGAAGTTAGCTTTTGTAAGGGGATTGTGGTGCAAGAATTACCTTTAGAATAATTATTAAAAATAATTTCATATATTCAATTTTTAAATAACTTCAATGCAAGGGAAGCTCAATCTTCTGATAAAATGAAAAAAAAAGTAATCATATATTTCCTTTCATCGCCTGTAGAGCAAGATATAGTAGCTTGTAAGACAGTTCACAAACATTTGAAACAATTCATTCGCAATACCAAACCATCTATTGAAATTTACAGCGACTATTCGATTTCTCCCGGTGATGATATTAATGAACACAGAGAGATGCTCTATAAGGCTGATATGGTACTCGCTTTTGGTAGTAGTGACTTTATTGGTGATGACGAAACTATAGAACGAACCGAAAAAGTTATTATTCGTTATAATAATAGAGAAACTGTTCTCGTAGCTATTTTGGTACGGAATTTCCTTTGGCAAGATCCATTTTTTGGGCAGTTACCAATCCTCCCTAGCAATAAACAACCACTTTATGATAAGCAATGGAGTGCTGATGATGCATTTACTTTTGTTGCACAAGAACTAAAAGATGCAATTACAAAATTTTATTCATTGGAACAGGTCAATGTAGATGTTAGGCCTATTGATGATGCATTTAATATGTCATCAGAAACTGAATAATAAAAAGAACTGCAATCAAATATATCTTTCATTATGATTGAAAACAATGAAAACGCTAGTAGTATTTTTGAAACTGCTGAATTTGTTCCAATTGATTTAAATTGGCGTAAAAAGTATTATAGGTCTTCTTTAATCAAACGTGCAATTGCCAATATCTTAGATAATATTATTATTGGAATTCCTTTGGCTATTCCTTTCATTTTTTTATTAATACTAATAAACGATGGATTGGACTCAGAAATCAGAAATGTAAATCAGGGATTGCAGTTAGAAGTCCAAGATATAAATCAGGAATTCCAATCAGAAGTCCAAGATATAAATCAGGAATTCCAATCAGAAATAGAGGAATTTAAAATTAAAGATATTTTATCGAACTTATCTCCAACAGATTCAAATGAATTGAATTCGGAGATTAAGAAAATAAATTCTGAATTGGAGTTGGAAATAACAAAGTTTGATTTGGATTATATAGAATCATACTATGATATATTCGATACTGAATGGCAAAAAGACTTTGATGAAATTAAAGATTTAAATATTAAGGCTATTCGTAATGGAGACATTAAAGTATTGAGTAAAACAGATACAAAATATTCTAAATTGTTAAATAAGGTAAGGAAGGAAATACAAAATCCAAAAGCAATTAAAGCGCTTATGGATTCAGAAAAGATACAAAAAGCTCAAATTAAGGCATTACAAAAGATACAAAAAGCTCAAAT
>CAYGRM010000050.1:0-24752 GCA_964352225.1 uncultured Saprospiraceae bacterium
CCTTGAGCATAATAGTATCTGTATTGGAAAAAATTAATTCGAAATTGTTTTCTTTTTCTCTTTCACTAAGTTCATTTGGCACTAAATTTATCTCAGGCGTTTTTCCATCATCTGGTGTTCGTAATTTTTCTAAATTATTGGTGGCGATTTTTATATTTCTCCATCGAACTGTTTTTCCAACCATCGAAGAATCCTTCCCTATGTCATGAACTTGCAAACCAATAAACCCTTCCGAAGTTAAATCATCTCGAAGATTGGCAGTTTGAATTCCATTTACCCAAACTCGAATCGATGATCCAATTGCTTCAATTCGATATTTATTCCAGGTTCCATTTTTAAAACCTTTTCGACCCGCTGAATTTTCACAAAGTGGATAAATCCAACCTCGCCGAGACTCATCATAAATACCTCCGCTGAATCCTCGTGAACTCGGATCTACTTCGACTTGATAACCATGAACAGCTCCTTCCTGATAAGTTGGAATGGAATTACTTCGAATTTGAATTCCAGAATTAAGTGGTTCATCTACTTTTACTTCTAACTCTAAAATAAAATCAGCGTACATTTTTTTTGTACATAAAAATGTGTTGGGTGTATTTAATTTTGCTGTTCCAACCAACTCTTTTTCTTCGATGGAATACTCCGCCGTTCCATTTTTGACTTCCCAGTTATTGAGGTTTTGTTCATTAAAAAGTAATTCCCAATCGGAAGACTTAATATGTTTGTCTGGTGATTCACAGGAAAAAATTAGAAAGGAAATAAAAAGTAAAAACCACTTCATTAGTAATCTTTTTTATTTTTAGGAAAAATTTAGAAATGCCACAAATCAAATATCTACTTTTTATTTTAATCTTTTTTATTTCTTGTCAACCTGAATCCTCAACTAAAATATCAGAACCCGAAATTGACTTGAGTGATTTTATTTTACGAGACAATTTTGAAATTGAACTTATTGCTTCCGAGCCTTTGATCGAAGCACCTGTGGCTATGACTTTTGATAATCAAGGTAGAATTTGGGTGATGGAAATGCCAGACTACATGCCCAATATTCATGGAAGTGATGAAGATGTGGCACGTGGGCGTATTGTTATTTTAGAAGACGAAAATGGAAATGGTCGGATGGATCATGCAAAAGTTTTTTTGGAAAAATTGCATCAACCACGAGCGATGGCATTAGTTTATGGAGGGCTACTTTATGCTGAGGCACCCAATCTTTATTTTGTAGAGATCGAAAATGACCAACCTAAAAATCGAGTGCTCGTCGATAGTCTTTATGCTGTTGGAGGCAATGTAGAACATCAACCCAATGGGCTGATGATGAATCTTGATAATTGGATTTACAATGCAAAAAGTAATTTTAGATATCGAAGAATTAATGGTGTTTGGAAAAAGGAACCCACTCATTTTCGAGGGCAATGGGGAATCACTCATGATGATTATGGACGACTTTTTTATAATGACAATTCGAATCCTTTGTACGGAGATTTTGTGATGCCGAATCAAATGACTCACAATAAGTTTTTACATCCAAAAGAAGGAGTTGGGAAAAATATTTGTGTCGATAGAAGTTTGTATCCTTTGCAATCAACGGCAGTCAATCGTGGATACATGGATGGGATGTTGGACGAAGAAGGGAAGCTGATTTCATTCACTTCAGCATGTTCGCCGATGATTTATCGAGGGAATAATTTTGATGAAAAGTATGATGGAAATGCATTCGTTTGCGCTCCCGAAATTAATGCAATCAAAAGAATCACCTTGTCTGAAAAAGATTCAGAAATTGAAGGACAACCTGCGTGGAATGACAAAGAGTTCTTGATCACACCTGACGAAGGTTTCCGACCGGTGAATTTAAATAATGCTCCTGACGGAAGTTTTTATATCACAGATATGCATCGTGGAATTATTCAACATAAAGTTTACATGACTGCGTATTTGAAAACACAAATTGAAGAAAGGCAATTGGATACGATTGTAAATTCAGGGCGAATTTTTAGAGTTTTTCAAACTCGTCTGCCGAATAGGCAGAAAGAAAATAAATCAGAAAATATTGACTTAGAAAAATTCGACGATGAAGAATTATGTGATTTGTTAAAAAATAAAAATGGGTGGCTTCGAGATCGAGCACAACAATTATTGATTCATCGAAATGCCTCAGATGTGATTAATGAACTAAAATCTATTGCAATAAATTCAGAAAATCATTTGGCTCAAATTCATTCCTATTGGACATTGGAAGGCTTGAATGCTTTAGATGAATCAGTTTTGTTAGCGACTCAAAATGATTGGCATCCGAAAGTAATTACTACCACGATTAGACTTCTAGAAAATTTCTCCAACAATTCTTCTGAAAATATTTTGAAAAAATATGATCAATTTTTTCAATTAAAAAATAAAGAAATTGATGTGCAATTAGCGTTTTCAATTTCCAATATAAAATACCCAAAAGGTGTATATGTCTTGTTATTAAAATTGAATCAACGCTACCCAAATGATGAATTCATCGCAGAGGCAATCGTTAGCGGCTTGCAAGGAAAGGAAAAATTATTTTTAGATTTTATAAAAAAAGAAGGAAGTAATATTTTGAAAAGTAAGCTAAATCAAGTTTTAGAAAATGTCAAAAATGATCATCCAAATCGAATTTTTAAACAAGTGAAAATTGGTATGGACGATAAAACGGTTGGACGAGATTTATTCAATATCCATTGTGCAGCTTGCCACGGAATTGGCGGGGAAGGAATCCAAAATTTAGCTCCTTCATTGCTCAACGCAGACTTAGTTGAAATGAATTCAGAAGTGGTCACTTCAATAATTTTACATGGCTTGCAAGGGGAAATTACTATCGAAGGAAAGCCTGTGAAATTTAATGCAGCTATGCCTGGTCTAAAAGATAATGAGGAATTGGCTGATGAAAAAATTGCAGCAATTACAGCTTATGTAAAAAATGCTTTTAGTCTTAGTCCGCAAGGAATTGAATTTGAAAAAGTGAAAGAGTTGAGAAGTGAAATTCCGAAAGAGGGAGAACTATTTTCCGAAAAAGAATTAATGAAAAAGTATAAAAAATAATGGGTTAAAAAATTAACGCAGAGGCATAGAGGCACAGAGAATTCCGTTCTCTGCGCCTCTGTGTCTCCGCGTTCAAGATAAAAAACTAAGGTTAAATCTTTTCAGCTTTTTTTCTTTTTTACATGTTTATCCATCCATTCCGTCATTTCCCAAAGCATGTGCATAATTGATTCGCGCGCTTGATAACCATGACTTTCATGAGGTAGCATCACCAATCGAACCGTCGCACCATGACCTTTTAGTGCAGCATAAAATCGTTCACTTTGCATAGGATAAGTTCCTGAATTATTATCTGCATTTCCATGAATTAATAATAGAGGAGTTTTGATTTTATCAGCATGAACGAATGGAGACATGTTAAAATAAGTTTCAGGAGTTTCCCAAAAAGTTCGCTCCTCGGACTGAAAACCAAAAGGAGTTAAAGTCCGATTGTATGCACCACTCCGAGCAATTCCTGCAGCAAATAAATCTGAATGAGCCAACAAATTTGCCGTCATAAATGCACCATAAGAATGGCCACCAACAACCAAACGATTTTTATCAGCAATGCCCATAGCTACAATTTTATCAATTGCCGCTTCCGCATCCATGACCAATTGTTCTCTAAAATTCTCATTAGGTTCTTCATCACCTTCACCAACGATTGGCATTCCGAAATCATCAAAGACGGCATAACCCTGTGTTACCCAAAATATTGGCGACGCCCAATACAAACGAGTAAATTCGTGAGGCGAATCACTTACTTGACCCGCAGCATTGGCACTTTTGTATTCACGTGGATATGCCCACATGAGCACCGGAAGTTGACCATCTTTTTTTGGATCGTAATTAGCGGGGATATACATGGTTCCAGTCAACTCGATACCATCTTTACGTTGATATTTAACCAACTCTTTTTTCACTCCATTTAACGATTCGTAAGGATTTTTGAAAAAAGTAAGTTGCTTATTCTTCTTTGAATTAATGTCTTTGATAAAGTAATTTGGTGGTTCTTCCTTAGATTCTCGACGGGTCAAAATAGTACCTTTTTCAATATCTAAAATCTCCACAGGTACTTCATAATAAGGTGCTGCTGATCTCCAAAGTCGAGTTGATTTTTTTTCAGCTAAATCAAATCTATCAATGAATGGGCGATTGCCTTCATCTGATGCACCTTGTCCTGAGAGGTAAAGTGTTTTTCCTTCATCAGATGTCAAAAGTACACGACGACCATATTGATTTCGATGAGTTTCAAAGCCTCCAGGGCTATTATATCGATCTTCCCAAGAACGATCAAAAATAACTTTTTTGCCTTCGCTAGGATCTGACGGGTTCCAGCTGTTGGTGATTTCTCGTCGAGTTTCCCACTTCCATTCGGAAGCGATGGCAAGTCCATTATTACCCCAAATCACACCTCCATATCTTAATTCAAAGCTAAGTCCCTCTTGTGCTCTATCCTTGAAAGGAGCAGATTTAAAAAACATTTTATCTCGAATTTCTACTTCCTTTTTTGGATCACCTTCGTCCTGTGCTTCCACCCAATAAACAGTAGCGGGAGCATCTGATCGCCAAGTAAAATTACGTGGTCCAGTTCGAGTTGCACCAAATCCTTTTGGAATATTTTCGGCAGAAGGAATCTGAGCAAGGTTTGTAATATCGTTTCCATCTTTATCATAAATATCGATATCAAATGGAAATCGAGAAAAAGGAACGATGTAAGAAAAAGGCCTTTTTACGGTATAAATCATGATGTAATTTCCATCAGGTGAAATACTCATGCCTTTGACCATTCCAGTTTTTCCAAAAGGTCGAAGCTCCCCCGATTTGAGATCAATTTTTATTAATTCTGAAACTGTATAATATTCAAACAAGGTTTCGTCATGACGATTTTTGAGTAAATCTTGATAAGTTCTGACAGGAGCAGAGTTGCCTTCGTTAGATTGGATGGTTGGACCAATTGGTCGGATATCTTCTTTTGGAGTTATCCCTCGATGTGAATTTATTTTTTTATAAATAATCGTTTTACTATCTGAAAACCAAGCGTAAGGTAAACCACCCATGGCATCATTTACATTGGCTTCGGTTAATTTTTTGGCTCGCGCTTTTTCCAAATCAGCAGTCCATAACTCTAATCCATTTTCTTTCGTGATGGTAAAAACTATGCTTGAACCATCAGGTGACCAACTTACATTTTCAATTTTGGGATCATCTGGAAGACCTTCGATTTCTGTTTCCACATTTCCATCTACCGTTTTTATTTTCATGCTATTGAAATGAGAAGAACGACTCGAGCCATTAGTTCGAGGATTTATTCGAATTCCCGCAAGGCGTAATTCTTCCTGAGCCACCTCTTCAATTGAGGGTAAACTAGCTCTGCCTAACAATAACATTACTTTCCCGGAAGGGCTCAAACTTGCTCCGGGAGTTGGAGGGGCATCAATCAAATCAACGATTGCTTTGGGAGGCATTTGATAGCCTAAATTATTTTGTGCGTTTAAATTCATGGTAATATTTAAGCAAAATAAAATTCAAGGAGAATATTTTTGAGTGAAATTTCTGTAAACATAATATTGTTTTTGTTCACAGAAAAATTACTAATTAAAGCAGCAAGAAAAGGAAATGTTTACTTTTTGGAAAAGAAAAGCGGTGTTAACGCTAGAGCGCTAACACCGCTAAGGGAGTATTAATTTTTTCAAAATTACTCTTTGACTAATACTGCTTCTTCCAAAGTATAAATCAATCGGTTGATGTCGTCAGAATTAGTTTTTAATTTACCACGAAGGGTAACTGCTTCAGCAGAATATTTTACAGGCTCATTTGCCATGACCTCCATTACCGTTTCAGGACCTGCGCCTCCACAGAAGAAACACATATTATATGGAAAAGCTGAGAAAACAAATTCTTTGTGACTCTTGTAGCCTTCAACTGGGATGATATATCCTTTGATTTCAATAACTTTATTTTCAAGTTCAAGTACTTCTTTGCTGAAAACAGGTTTGTCGACTTTGAATCCCATGATTTCATCATACTCTTTTTTGAAAGTAATTTTGCTCAAAGTCTTCCAAGTCTTTGCTGCATTTGATGGTTCAGTTGGAGCTTTGACTGTTGAAGTTTTCTTATCTTCTTGTGCTGAAGATTGCGCAGTACTTAAATTTGAAAAAGCTGCTACTAAAAAAAGGCTAAATAATGCAATCGTTATTTTTTTCATATTATTTTTTTTCTTCCTACCTAGTCGGTAGGCAGGTTTGGTAAAAAACTCAAGCGCCTCAATCGCCCACAAATATAACGTATTACTTTCAAGGAAGTAATTTAATACTTTGTTAAAGTTTGCAGTTTGGTTTTGGAAAACCGAATTAGGACTCTGATAAAGTTTGAGAAATGTCTGTTCTAAATGCTTGGTATGCAGGAATTACCGCAGCAATAAAACCAATCAGTAAGGCTCCTCCAAGTAAATAAAATTCTTCTTTTAAAAATTTAGTTGCGGTAAATGAATAGTGGTATTTATCTTCCATTTGTCCTGCAAAAATGCTCATTCCAAAATGACTCAAAATAATTCCAATCACATAACCAATCACAGCTAATAATAAACCTTCAAGAATAATTAGGAAAAAAAGTTTTGCCGGAGTTGCACCCATGACTCGCATCAAGGCCAATTCATATTTTCGATCTCGCAAGGAGCTAAACAATGAAATAAAAATACTCAACCCAGAAACGAAGACAATGATCATCGCCAAATTTCTCAAAAAGCTTTCGCCCAAACTCATATTATCATACAATCGATTCAACTCGATAGCTGGTGAAGCTGCCATGACTTCGGTGTTTTCATTAATTCCTCGCAGCATTGTCAAGGCTTGAAAACTCTTTTTACTCGACTCTTTGAACTTGATTAAAATCGAAGTAATTTCTTGATCGACTTCTTCGATCAAAGGTTTTTGTGGAGTTTCATGGTCATGTCCTTCGTGATCATGGTGATCGTGACCGTCATGTTCTGCATGGTCATGTCCGTCATGATTATCAGCTGCTTCTTCGGCGGGAGCATCTTCTTCATGATCATGAACTTCCCAAATACTTTGAGTAGTCGTCAAAATTAATTGGTCAATAACTGAATTTGATTTTTGAAAAATACCAACTACTTTAAATTGACCATGCTCGTGCCCATTCATTCCGTCACTCAAAAAGCCATGTGTACTGTAAAAGGTATCACCAATTTTTAGATTAGCAATTTTGGCAACATCGGCACCGATATTCGCTTCAAAATTATTTTCCCAAATTTTTCCTTCGGCTAATTGGACATCATAAAGTTGAGGATAATCTTGAGTCGTTCCTACAATTCGAAATCCTTTATAACTATCGCCCAATGAAAGTGGAATTGCTTTATCAATTAATGGATTTCGTCCACTCAAAAAAGGCTTGACATCTTTGATTTTGACATTGCCAGTTGGATCATCGACATGATACATATTACATAAAATCATCTGTAAAGGACTTCCCTTTGCTCCAATGACTAATGAAATACCAGCTAAATTTTTATCAAACTTTTCTTGAACTTGTTTTTCGATAAGAAAAATCATGGAAATCATTCCTACGCCCAAGGCAAATAAAACCAAACTCAACATCATATTAAGCGGCTTGTTGGTCAGATTTTTCCAAGCTAATTTAATGTTGTTCATAATGTTATTTGATTTTTTACTAAATCTCTCAATCGTCCATCATGCGTCACAATCAATAAAGTAGCGTTCGCTTCTTTCGCTTGCTGCTCCAATAATTCGATTACTTCTTGACAATTTTTATCGTCCAAAGCAGAGGTAGGTTCGTCAGCCAAAATCACCGTAGGGCGATTGACTAAGGCTCTAGCAATAGAAACTCTTTGCTTTTCTCCTTCACTTAAATTATCCGTTTTGGATTTGAATTTATGTCCTACGTTGAGTTGGTTAAGTAGCTTATAAATATATTCTTTATTGATCGCTTGCCCAGCTAATTGTTGAGCTAACATCAAATTTTCTTCTACAGTTAAGGCTCTTACGAAATAAGGTTTTTGGAAAACAATCCCAATATTTTTTCCACGAAATTGATCTAAAGCTGTTGAAGAAAGTTGGCTAGTGTTTTTTCCATCAATCAAAATTTCTCCTTCCTTTGGTTTTCGCAAGCCACCCAGCAAATGTAAAAGAGTAGTTTTTCCACTTCCTGATTGACCGAGCAACAACCATTGTTCACCTCGCTGACAATTGATGTCGGGGAAGTCTAGCATGTTTTTCCCGTCGTAGGAATATTTTAAATTTTTGGTTTGTAACATAGTCGTTGTTCCCTTTAGCTGCCTGCAAAAAAGTGGGCAGCGAAATTTTTATTATGTTTTTGATTTTTAGTCAGGTGCTTACTTTTGTTGGATTGTTTTTTTAGCAAAAAATTGTTTCGCTCTTTTTTGGAGGGCAGCTAAAACGACCCTCTACAGTAGCGCAGCACCAAACACTCCGGCACTATCACCTAACTTTGGTTTTAAAAACACCGTATCGAACCGATTGTTGAAAACATATTTTTTAGCTTCTTCGACACCTTCCTTATACAACAAATCCACATTGCCAACTCCGCCACCTAAAACGATGGCGTCAGGATCTAAAATGTTAATCACATTGGCGATTCCTTTTCCAAAAAACTGGATCATTCGTTTTATAGTTTGGGCTGCTGCGCCATCTGTACCCGCGTGGTATCTTTCCACGATGGTTTTCAAGTTTAGATGCTCTCCCGTTTGTGCTTCATAGAATCTTTCTAAAGATTTTCCAGAAAGGATCGTTTCAACACATCCAACATTTCCACAATAACAATCTCCACCCGAAGCATCTAAAAAATTATGTCCCCACTCTCCTGCAATACCTTGTCGACCTGTGAGAGGTCTTCCATTAATCACAATTCCGCCTCCGACACCCGAGCCCATAATTACTCCAAAAACAACTTTTGCATCAGGCATTTTATCTTTGACGATGCCCATGTTAGCTTCGGCAACTGCAAAACAATTAGCATCATTGGCAACGACGATTGGTAATCGGAGGAGTTGTTCCAAATCTTTTTTGAAATGCATTCCATTCATTACTGTGGTATTAGAATTTTTCATCGTTTGCAAAATCGGATCAATAACGCCTGGGGTTCCAATCCCAATTTTTTCAGGCTTGACGCCTGTTTCAGCAATGAGTACTTCAACTAGTTTTGCGATTTGATTTAGGATATGTTGGTATCCTCGATCTGCTTCTGTAGGTACTCGCAATCGTTTTAACGGGTTAGGGTTTCTACCTCCTTCCAGTACGACACCTTCTATTTTGGTTCCTCCTAAATCAATTCCCCAATGTAAATCCATAATTTGATAAGTTATTTTAAATGTCTGTTTGTGTAATCTTTTTTGGAAAAAATAAGCACTAAGGACGTTTAGTTTTTGAAAAAATAATGATCTTGATTTTAAGCAAAAATACTGCTACATTTGTCCATCTTTAGAAAGAAGGGAAAAATAACATGAAATTTTACTCAAATATAATAATTAGCATCATTATCATTCCGCGATTGCCAGACAATCTGTAGATGCTATATTTTTTATTTGAAATAAAAAGCTCTGACAGGTTGTACTGTCAGAGCTTTTTGTTTTTAAAAGTATTAAAATTTTAAAGTTTTTTACCAAAAGAATAGAATTAAAAATTGGTTTAACCTTTTATCTTTGCAAGCGTTTTAAAAAATAACAATTTTAATAATATGTCAAACGAAAAATACCGTAAAGTCAAATCCCTAAACCTTCCGGAGATTGATCAAGAGATACTCGCCTTTTGGAGCGATAATAAAGTGTTTGAAAAAAGTATCGAAGAAAGAAGTGAAGATAATTCATATGTCTTTTACGAAGGGCCGCCTTCGGCAAATGGAAAGCCTGGCATTCACCATGTGATGGCTCGAACGATTAAAGATTTAGTTTGTAGATACCATACCTTAAAAGGAAAAAGAGTAGAACGAAAAGGGGGATGGGATACACATGGTCTGCCAATCGAATTATCAGTAGAGAAAGAGTTAGGAATCACAAAGGAAGACATTGGGGTGAAAATATCGGTAGATGAATATAATGCAAAGTGTCGAGAGACGGTTATGCAATATAAAAATTTATGGGATGACCTAACGATTAAAATGGGCTATTGGGTTGACTTGGAAAATCCTTATGTGACTTACGAAAATGAATACATCGAATCAGTTTGGTGGTTGTTATCTCAATTATACAACAAAGATTTGATGTACAAAGGTTATACGATTCAACCATATTCCCCAGCAGCTGGAACAGGTTTGAGTACACATGAATTGAACCAACCAGGTTGCTATCGAAATGTGAAAGATACTTCTGCTGTTGCGATGTTCAAAGTAGAAAAAGATGAGAAATCGAATTTCCTTTTTGATGCAGAGGATGAAGATGTTCGCCTCATTGCTTGGACGACCACGCCTTGGACTTTACCTTCCAATACGGCTTTGACTGCTGGAGGAAAAATTGATTATGTCAAAATAAAAATGAAAAATAGCTACACCGATTTACCTGTAAGTGTAGTGATGGCAGAGGCATTGGTGAAGAAATGGTTTGGTGCAAAAAATCAACCTGAGATCATCGAGCAAAGCGAATCTTTTAAAGGTACTTTGATGGAAGGAATCCGTTATGAGCAATTGTTAGATTTTGGAAATGAGATCGAACCATTGCAAGGCGAGACCGATGCCTTTCGAGTAATCTTAGGAAATTTTGTGACGACTGAAGATGGAACAGGAATCGTTCACACCGCTCCTTCGTTTGGTGCAGATGATAGAATAGTCGGTATTCAAAATGGAATTGGCGCTTTGACTTTGGTGGATAAGCAAGGGAAATTTAAAGATACGGTTGGTGAATTTTCTGGACGTTATGTGAAGGATTATAAAGACGATCCTGATTATGTGAATGTGGATATTGATATCGCCGTTAAGCTGAAAATGGAAAATAAAGCTTTCAACGTTGCTAAATATGAACACAACTATCCACATTGTTGGAGAACAGATAAACCAATTTTATACTACCCTTTAGATAGTTGGTTTGTCAAAGCTGCGTCCGTAAAAGAGCGAATGTTTGAATTAAATAAAACGATCAATTGGAAACCTGCTTCGACAGGAGAAGGTCGTTTTGGGAAATGGTTGGAGAACTTGCAAGATTGGAATTTGTCTCGTTCAAGATTTTGGGGGATACCGCTTCCGATTTGGAGAACAGAAGATGGAGAGTCGCAAAAATGTATTTCTTCTATGGAAGATTTGAAAAAAGAAATCGACCATGCGAATAAAGTTTTAGGGAAAAATCAAGATTTCCCTAAAGATTTACACCGACCATATATTGATGATGTGATCTTGGCAACCGAAGATGGACAGCCGATGAATCGGGAATTGGATTTGATTGATGTTTGGTTTGATTCAGGTTCGATGCCTTATGCACAATGGCATTATCCATTTGAAAATAAAGAGAAGTTTGAACGAAATTTCCCAGCGGATTTTATCGCAGAAGGAGTAGATCAAACTCGTGGATGGTTTTATACGTTGCATGCGATTGCAACGATGGTTTTCGATTCGGTCGCTTATAAAAATGTCGTTTCCAATGGTTTAGTTTTGGATAAAAATGGTGTTAAAATGTCTAAGCGATTGGGCAATGCAGTTGATCCTTTTGAAGCACTTAGTAAATATGGAGCAGATGCCAATCGATGGTACATGATCGCCAATTCACCGCCATGGGACAATTTGAAATATGATATTGATGGAGTGGATGAAAAGCGTAAAAAGTTTTTTGGGACACTTTTCAACACGTATAATTTCTTTGCGACCTATGCGAATATTGATGGTTTTGAAATGGACGAAGCGAATGCGACTCCAGTTGCTGATCGACCTGAAATTGACAAATGGATTATTTCAAAACTCAATTCATTGATCAAAGAATATACTGATGCGATGGATGATTACGAAGCAACCAAAGGTTGTAGAGCGATAGAAAATTTTGTTTTAAATGATTTATCTAACTGGTATGTTCGATTGTGTCGTCGTCGTTTTTGGAAAAGTGATTCGGATGCAGACAAGCGTGCTGCGTACGAAACATTGTACGAATGCATGGTCGTCGTTTCGCAATTGATGTCAGCCGTTGCACCTTTTTTTGCAGATTGGTTGTATCAAAGATTGACTGATCCAATTAGAGCAAATGAAGTGGCAAAAGATGGTCGTTGGAAACATGATTCTGTTCATTTGACTTATTTGACCAAAACGAATCAGGACTTAATTGACGAAGCTTTGGAGCAAAGAATGGATTATGCACAAAGAATTTCTTCGTTGGTTTTATCTATTCGAAAGAAAGAAAATCATCGAGTACGACAGCCATTGCAAAAAATATTGTTACCCGTTTTAGATAGTACTTTTCAAGTGCAAGTGGAAGCGGTGAAAGATTTGATTTTATCAGAAGTAAATGTGAAAGAAATTGAGTATTTGACAGACACAACTGGATTTATCAAAAAGAAAATCAAACCGAATTTCAAAACGCTCGGACGTGAATTGGGTAAAAATATGAAAGCAGCTGCCGCTGCGATCGGAGGTTTTTCTCAAGAAGATATTGCCGCTGTGGAAAAATCAAATAGTTACCAATTAGTTGTTGGTGATGAATCTTACGAACTGACTTTGGAGGATTTTGAAATCACTTCAGATGATATTCCAGGGTGGACTGTAGCCAATGACGGAGCTTTGACAGTTGCGTTGGATGTGACGGTGACGGATGCACTTTTGGCAGAAGGAACAGCTCGAGAATTAGTGAATCGTATCCAAAATATCCGAAAGACTCGTGACTTTAATGTGACTGATAAAATTGCGGTGACTTTGGAAAATCATGAAGCGATTCGTCCTGCGTTGGAGCAATTTGCGGAATATATTTGTACGGAAACTTTAGCGACTAGTTTGGATACGAAGAGTGAAGTGGAAGGAGAAGTGATTGAGTTGAATGATGAAGTATCATTGAATATTCAAGTAGAACGTTCATAGGAGCTAGCAGTTAACACGTGGAGGTCTGCTTTAGCTGATCTACTAAAAATGAGCGCAGCGGATTACAAATAAAAATTAAAAGCCTTCTAGGAAAATAATTCTAGAAGGCTTTTTTTTTGAAAAAATCGCTTTGCTCCTTTTTCATGTCAGCTAAAGCAGACTACCACGTGTTAGATTGACCCCAATAAAAATACAGACCAAGCAAACCACCAAACTCAGCAATATATTCCAAAAAGCATAAGCCAAATTACCATCCTGAAAAAGCTGAAACGTCTCATTTGTAAATGTCGAGAAAGTGCTAAAGCCACCACAGAATCCAGTCATTAGTAAATACTTTTGAAGGTCAGAAGTATTCCCATTTTTCATTGTCCAGCCAATTAATGCACCAAGCACAATACAACTTAAAGCATTTGCTAAAAGGGTAGCCATTGGAAAAACATATCCTTGGTTTTTCATAAAAAGGGAAATTCCAAATCGACAAATACTTCCTAAACCACCGCCGATAAAAACTAAGATGAAGTTCATGATTTATTTTTTTTACAAAAAAACAAAAAAGGATTGAAAGTACTTAACCTTCAATCCTTCTTTACTTTTATCTTTTGATCGCTAATTCCTACGAAGCAGTATTCGCAATTCTTCTCTTCTTACGATTGACTGTCCAATTTAAACTTGCAGATAAAACAATCGCCAAGCCAATTACTAAAAATAATAAATAATGTAATCCGATATTTTGTAAGTAAAATACTAAAAGCATAAATCCAATATTTACTGCCACTAAAATTCCAGTTCCTTGCATGTGCGAGAATCCAAAATCTAAAAGTAAATGGTGAATATGAGTTCGGTCAGGATTGAAAGGGGATTTCCCTTTTAAAATTCGCATCGTAAAAACTCGAAGCGTATCGAAAAGGGGTAAAATCAAAATACCAATTGCAACTGCTGGAACTGCTTGAAATGTATATTTGGCTTTTGCAGGTGTAACTAAAGCTGGATCGTGAAATTCAATAAATTTGATAATTAAAATTGAACTTACCAAACCAACTAAAAGCGAACCAGTATCACCCATAAAAATTTTCGCAGGCGTAAAATTATATTTTAAAAAAGCAATCAATGCACCCGCCAAGGCAAATGCAACTAATGCCAAACCAATCTCATCAATCAAATAAAACCAAGCACCTAAAACGACTGATATTAAAGTTCCGATACTTCCCGACAAACCATTGATCCCATCAATCAAGTTGAAAGCATTGATAATTACGATAATGATAAAAATGGAAAGGATCACCGCCCAAAATTCTGGCAAGTCATAAATTCCAAAGATACCATACAAACTCGTCAGCTTCACATTTGATTTCCAAACAATAATTCCTGCGGCAAATAACTCTCCTGCCAACTTTGTCCTAGGAGAAATTGGAACGATATCATCCTTCGAGCCAATCAAAAAGATGATAATAAATGCACATAAAATATATTGTAGATCATCAAAAATACCGAAAGGCGTCCATAGGACAATTGAGAAAATCATTCCTGCAAAAATCGCAATTCCACCTAATGATGGAGTAGTAACGGTATGCGCCCGTCGCTCACCAGGCTCATCGCAGAGACCTTTAACTTTTGCTACATGAATAATGGAGGGAATTGCAAAGTAGGTGAGCGTAAATGCTGTGATAAAACTTAGGATAATGTCAAACATAATGTATCGTGGGATGATTGCTTTAAAATTAGTTTAATTTTCGTGGTGCAAAATTAAGCATTCTTTTTATTCTATGCTGATTTAGACATAAAGAATATGTTAATGTTTAGCAAAACAAAATTAAAACTTTGAGTCATCGATTGAATCCAGCCAACTTTTGATGGTTTCAACCACGCTTTGTACGCAGCCATCTTGAAAAGGTGACATTAAATTCGCTAATTTTACTAAATCCAAAAATGATTGACTCCCTCCAGCTTGGCATAATTTCACATAATCATTCCATGCAGAAGCATGATCCTCTTGATCTTTTTTCCAAAATTGAAAGGCACAAACTTGTGCTAATGTGTAATCGATATAGTAAAATGGAGAGGTGAAAATATGACTTTGTTTTTGCCAAAATCCTCCATTTTCCAAAAATAAATTATCTCCATAATCTATGTGAGGAAGATATTTTTTCTCAATTTTTCTCCAAGCCTCGTTTCGTTCTTTTGGAGTAACAGTTGGATTTTCGTAAACGAAATGTTGAAACTCATCAACGGCAACGCCATAAGGTAAAAACTTAATCGCTCCTGCTAAATGAGCAAATTTGTACTTGTCCGTTTCATGCTCAAAAAACAATTCCATCCAAGGGTAAGTGAAAAATTCCATGCTCATTGAATGAATCTCACATGCCTCATAAGTGGGCCAGTTGTATTCATCTAATCCAATGTTTCGGCTTGAATAAACCTGAAATGCATGACCCGCCTCGTGCGTCAAAACATCAATATCGCCACTCGTGCCATTGAAGTTGGAAAAGATATAAGGTGCTTTATATTTACCGATAAATGAGCAATATCCTCCTGTTGATTTACCTTCTTTGTTTACCAAATCCATCAACTCATTGTCTCGCATAAAATCAAAAAACTCTTTTGTCTCAGCAGATAGATCAGAGTACATTTTGCTCGCATGATTCAAAATCCAATCGGGTGAACCTTGAGGTTTTGGATTGCCAGAAGTAAATCGAAAACCAGTATCATAATATTCTAACTTTTCCAAACCCAAACGACTGCGCTGGCGTTCGTATAATTTTGTCGCGATTGGCACAACATGTTCCAAAATTTGTTGTCGAAAATTAGCCACCATTTCTGCATTATAATCTGATCGTAACATCCGAGCATAGCCCAATTCGATAAAATTTTTATAACCTAATTTTTGTGCAATTTCGTGTCGAATTTTAACTTGCTGATCATAGATTTGCTCAAAATCATCAGATTTTTTTTCATAAAATGCCCATTTGGCTTCAGCTGCAGCTTTTCGAGTTGCACGATTTTTTGAAGTTTCCAGAGGAATGATGGAAGAGAGATTATATTTTTTTCCTTCAAACTCAATCTCTGCGGTTGCTTTGATTTTATTATAATCGCTAACTAGTTTATTTTCCTTTTGTAAATCTTTCAAAATGGTAGGTTGGAAGGTTTTTAAACTCAATTCAGCAATCACAAAAAGTTGACTTCCCCATTTTTCTTCTAGTGATTTTCTGAATGTTGAATTTAAAATCAAGCGGTAAAAACGATTATTTAACGCTTCGTAGGTAGGTGAATTTTCATCAAAGAAAGTGTTTTCTTTTTCATAAAATTCATCTCGTGTATCAATACTATGTCTGATGCGGCAAAGATTATTCATGGATGAAAAATCCTCTCGCATTTTGTTTATTTTTTCAAAAAAATCATTTTGTGATTCTAAAGAATTTGCATTTTCAAAACCCTCAAGAAGTATTTCAAATTGTTTGACAAAAGAATCTAATTCAGGTCTTTGGTAAGGAAAGTCTTGAAATTTCATATAGTATTTAAGTTTTTTACTTTTAGAATGAAGAGGCATTTAAAATTTGCGCAAAAATACAATTGTTATCTTGTTTTTTCAATAAATTAGGGAAATCTCATTAGGATAAAAAAACATATGTAATACCTTGATTTTGGGAAAATAAGTACCTGATTTTCATTGTTTTATACGAGCAAAAATTAAAGTAGTTTTTCTTACCTTTGCGTGAATTTTCAAAAAGAAGATATCTCAAGTAAGTTTTCAATAATGAGCGATTTAAAATCCAAGATTGATCTAGACAAATTACCACAGCATATTGCGGTGATCATGGATGGAAATGGACGTTGGGCAAAACAGAAAGGAAAGCTTCGAGTTTTTGGGCATCGAAATGGAGTAAAAGCGGTGCGAGAGACTACCGAGGCCGCCGCAGAATTAGGCGTGAAGTATTTGACATTGTATGCTTTTTCTACCGAAAATTGGAGTCGTCCAAAAACAGAGGTAAATGCATTGATGAGTCTTTTGATTCAAACGGTGCGGAAGGAGTTATCGACTTTGACTAAAAATAATATTCGATTGCAGGCCATTGGGGATCTATCGAAATTACCGAAAGATACTCATAAAGCATTGATGGAAGGAATTGAAAAAACTAAACATCATACTCGAATGACGTTGGTTTTAGCACTTAATTATAGTGCAAAATGGGAAATTCTGGAAGCCTCAAAAAAGTTAGCTTTGGCTGCGAAGAATGATGAAATGAAAATTGAAGATATTGATGAATCTGCCTTTTCAAATGCTTTAAGTACTGCCGGAATGCCTGACCCTGAATTATTAATTCGGACGAGCGGTGAGCAACGAATTAGTAATTTTTTGCTTTGGCAAATTGCTTATGCTGAGTTAAGATTTTTTCCCATCTTTTGGCCTGACTTCCGCAAGGAACATTTGTACGAGGCAATTATAGATTTTCAAAATCGAGAAAGAAGATTTGGGAAAACGAGCGAGCAGCTTTCATAATTAATAATTCATGATTAAGGATTTTTTCCATTGTTATAATCTTGAATTAGCGAACGTCATCGTTCGGACATAGATATATTTTTTGGTAAAATAAACACCAACGAAATAATTTTAGCAACCGTTATAACAGAAGGGGAGTCAAAATGTAGCTTCGATTAAATGGGTTTTGACTTTGATCGACATTTTGATTTTGATTTAAAAAAAAGTAATTCTCCATTGGAGAAAATTTAACAGAACAAAAAAATGAGTTTAAAAAATATTTTACCATTCTTAATTTGTCTTTTCTTTTTTGCAACAAATGGTTTGGCACAAGTTATCATTCCTGATACTATTCCAAATATAGATTACTCTGAACAAAAGGAATACGAGATAGGAGGTATCACGGTGATAGGTGCTAATTTTAGTGATGAGAATGCGATTAAGGCAATTGCGGGGTTGAAGGTAGGAGATAAAATTAGAATTGGTACTGGTGGTTACGATATTCAAAGAGCGATTAAAGCGCTTTGGAAATTGAGGTTATTTACTGACGTTAGAATATTTCAAACTAAAACTATTGGCGATATAGTTTTTTTAGAAGTATATGTAAAAGAGCGTCCACGATTGTCTCGTTTTTCCTACAAAAATGTCAAAAAGAAATACCACGATGACTTGAACGGAGTGGTCAACACCTATTTACTAAAAGGTGGAATTATTACAGAAAGTATCAAAACCAATGCGATCAATGGAATTAAAAATTTCTTTGAGGGAAAAGGATATTTGGATGCAGAAGTACAAGTGGAAGAGATTGAGGACAATGCGAGTATTAATTCGGTTCGTTTGGTTTTCGACGTAGATAAAAAGGAAAGAATCAAAATTAAGGAAATTAGTTTTGATGGAAATTCAACCGTAAAAGATCGGAAGCTTCGAAAATTAATGAAAGAAACGAAGGAGAAAAGACGAATCTTTAATTCTTCTAAGTTCATCAAAAACGATTATGAAACGGATAAAAAAAGCATCGTAGCATATTATAATACCATTGGATTTAGAGATGCTCGAATTTTGGGAGATAGTGTTTGGAGAAATGATGATGGGCAGTTAGAATTACAAATTAATATAGAAGAAGGAAATAGATACTTCTTTAGAAATATTGCTTGGAAAGGAAATTCAATTTATGATACTAAAACTCTGGCAGGTGTTTTAGGGATTGAAAAAGGAGAAATTTATAATCAAGAATTATTAGAAACTCGATTGAGTTTTAGTCAAGACGGAAGAGATATTACGACCTTATATATGGATAATGGTTATTTGTTTTTCCGAGTAGATCCGATTGAGGTTTCCATTGATAATGATTCGATTGATTTGGAAATTAGAATTTACGAAGGACCTCAAGCAACAATTGATAAAGTAACTATTGCTGGAAATGACCGAACACATGAGCATGTCATTAGAAGAGAATTAAGAACTCGTCCAGGAGAAAAATTTAGTCGTTCAGATATTATTCGTTCGCAAAGAGAGATTATCAATTTAGGATATTTTAATCCTGAAACGATGGGAATCAATACTCCGGTAAATCCACAAAGAGGAACAGTTAATATTGAATATACTGTTGAAGAAAAACCTTCCGATCAGTTGGAACTTTCCGCAGGTTGGGGAGGACAAGGTCGAGGAGTAATTGGGACGTTGGGAGTTTCATTTAATAATTTCTCGGTTAGAAATATTTTGAAAAAAGAAACTTGGAGTCCACTTCCACAAGGAGATGGACAAAGACTTTCTCTTCGAGCACAAACCAATGGTCGTTTTTTTCAATCCTATAATGCTTCATTTACGGAACCTTGGCTGGGTGGAAAAAAACCAACTTCATTTACTGTCGCCGGTTACTATACTAGGTTGACTAATGGGGTTGATAAAAATAGTCTAAACTTTAATAGTTTAGGTATTACTAATCTTTCAGTTGGATTAGGAACACGATTGAAATGGCCAGATGATAACTTCGTTTTGAGTGGAGCGATTAATTTGCAAAACTTAGCTTTAAATAATTGGCAAAGAGGAGATTTTAGATTGCAAGACGGCTCGAGGTTAACGGAAGGGAATTTCCGAAACTTCAGCTTGAAAGGAACGTTAGCAAGAACAACCGTTGTTGATCCAATTTTCCCAAAGACAGGATCAAAAGTTTCTTTGACAGTCTCCTTGACTCCTCCGTACTCATTATTTAAAGGTGATGACTTTTTTAGATTATCAGATGAAGAGAAGGAGTTATTGCCAGTTGAAAACTCAGACATCGTTACTACTAGATTTGGTGGAAATGTTCCAGCCTACTTAGAAAGTGTAGAAAATGCAAACCGTTTCCGATGGTTAGAATATCACAAATGGAGATTTGACGCAGAATGGTACACACCACTTGTTGGAAATTTAATATTAAAATCTTCCATCAAAATTGGGATGTTAGGACTTTATGATAGTAACATTGGATTATCACCTTTCGAAAGATTTGTTCTTGGTGGAGATGGATTGGCAGGACAACAATTTGGATTATTAGGAAATGATATCATTTCATTAAGAGGGTATGAAGTAAATGATTTACCAGCAAGTAATAATGGTGGTGCATCAGTTTTCGATAAATTAACTGTTGAATTAAGATACCCAATTTCCTTAAATCCAAGTTCTACCATTTATGTTTTGGCATTTGCTCAGGGAGGAAATGCATGGAATAGTTTCAAGGATTTTAATCCATTTGATGTGAGGCGATCAGCAGGTCTAGGTTTGAGAGTTTTCTTACCGATGTTTGGAACACTTGGATTTGATTATGGTATTGGATTTGATAAACCTAACTTGATAGCAAGTGGAGCAAAATGGTCTGAATTTGGGCAATTTAATATCATCTTAGGATTCGAACCAGATTAGAAATATTCTTAAAAAAACAGATTTTTTCTAAGAATCCTAAGAAGTAGTAACCCACCTTGAATAATAATTCAAGGTGGGTTACACGTTTTTAGCGATCTCAAACGTTGTAAAAATATGATGAGAAGAAATTTACTTTTAGTTTTTATGGCTTTCGTTTTTGTGCAAATTAGTTTTGCACAACCTAATTCTAATGGGGATTTTGTAACTCGAAAAACAGCTTCCGATAAATTAAAAAAGAGCTACAAAAAAGGGATGCAATATTCGAGAGCAGGTCAAAATGAAAAAGCCCTTCATGAATTTTCAAAGGCTCTTAAAAAAGAACCTACTTTTATTGATGCTCAAATCCAATGGGCAGCTATTCATTATGATCTGAGGAATTATGAGATGGCAAAACAAGGTTTCGAAAAAGTCATCGAGATAGATTCATTTTACAAAAAGAAAGTTTTTTACTGGCTTGCTTTGACAGAGATGCAGCTGAAGAAATTTGATGAAGCAGTTTTGCATTTTGAAAATTATTTAGCTGCTAAACCCAATAATGATATCCTTGAAAAAAAGTCAAAAAGATACATTGCCAATAGTCGATTTATGAAAACGGCTTATGCCAATCCAGTTCCTTATGAGCCAAAAAGTTTAGGCGAGAATATCAATACTGAAAATCCAGAATACCTTCCTTCGCTGACTGCCGATGGGAAACAGTTAATTTATACGGCAAGACTCTATGGTCAGGAAGATTTTATTATGAGTACAAAAAAAGATGGTGTTTGGCAAAAGGGAGTTCCATTAAAGGGAGTGAATACAGAGCAAAATGAAGGTGCTCAAAGTATCTCTGTTGATGGAAAATTTTTAGTATTCACGGCTTGTGATCGAAAAGATGGCTATGGACGTTGTGATTTATATTATTCAGAAGTTCGAGATGGTCGATGGACACCCGCAGCGAATATTGGTTCTCCAATTAATTCTAGTGCTTGGGAATCTCAACCTTCCATTTCTGCTGATGGACGAGCTCTTTATTTTGCAAGTGATCGAAAAGGAGGCAAAGGGGGAAAAGATATTTGGGTTAGCTATCGTCAAAAGGATGGCAAATGGGGGAGACCTCAAAATTTAGGAGATATTGTCAATTCACCTTATGATGAAAAATCACCATTTATTCATCCTGATAATCAAACACTTTATTTTACCTCTGATGGACATCCTGGAATGGGGGAAACTGATTTGTTTTTTGCTAGAAAGAAAAATGAAAAAGAATGGTTTACGCCCAAAAATTTAGGATATCCAATCAATACAAAAGCGGGTGAAGGCGCATTAGTTTTGAGTTTAGATGGGAAAACAGGTTATTTCGCGAGTGATATAAAAAATTTAGACATTGAAGAATCTGTTTTTTATAGTGGAATGAAAGGAGGAGAAACAGATATATATAGTTTTGAATTATATCCAGAGGCTCGTCCTCAACCTGTGACTTATGTTCAAGCATACGTCTATGATTTAGAAACCAAAAAGAAACTTTCAGCTAAGGTGGATTTTGTGGATTTGAATTCAGGAGAAACTTATGCATCTTCTTTTACCGATCAAGATGGAGAGTTTTTAGTTTGTTTGCCAATGGGAAAAAACTATGCGTTGAATATTTCAAAAGAGAAATATTTATTTCATTCTGAAAATTTTTCTCTCGAAAAAACACAAAGCCTCGACGATCCTTTTTTACTAAAAATAGGATTACAGCCAATTAAAGATAAACCAATTGCCACAGCTGCAGAACCTGAAACAACTTCGCCTCCCGTCGTTTTGAGAAATGTTTTATTTGAAACAGGATCAGCAGAATTGAAGCCAGAATCGTTATTTGAGTTAAATCAATTGCTGCAATTATTAGAGAAGAATAGCACATTAAAAATTCAAATTAATGGGCATACCGATAATGTGGGTTCTGAGGAAGATAACTTAACCTTATCCACCAATCGAGCGAAAGCAGTAAAAGACTTTTTGATACAAAATGGGATTGCAAGTAATCGTCTAAGTCATAGAGGATATGGAGAAACAAAGCCGATTGACTCTAATGACACAACCTGGGGGAGACAGAACAATAGGAGAACAGAGTTTGTTATGCTTAAGTAACGCCTTTTCTTAAAGAAAATAATAAACTAAACTTCATAAATAATATTTACTCAAGTGGTTTTGCGAAACCATATTCAAAAACTTATAACAATGACTTCAAAATCAATTTTCTCAACTATTCTACTTTTTATTTTAATGGTAACTTCATCTGCAGCTCAATCTTGTGTTGGTGTTTGGAAAACAATTGATGATGAAACAGGTGAAGAAAAATCTCACGTCGAGATTTATGAAAAGAATGGAAATTATTATGGCAAAATTATTAAATTACTCAAAGCTTCTACAACTAAGTGTGATAATTGCTCAGGTGATCGAAAAGGAAAACCTTTAGTTGGCTTAGAAATTTTGTGGGACATGGAGAAAAGTGGAGATACATGGAAAAATGGAGAAATTTTTTCTCCAACAAAAGATAAAACTTATAGTTGCAAAATGTGGCTCGAAGGCAATGATATATTAAAAGTTCGAGGATATGTTGCCCTTTTTTATCGAACACAAACGTGGCATAGAGTAAAATAAGTTAGAAAATCTTATTAAGGGATAAAAAAATCAAAAAAAAAAGGCCTTAGCAAAATAATTGCTAAGGCTTTTTAGTTTTAATATTGAATTTTTCACACACAACTTTTAGGCTCACAACTTATTTATTCACTCAAAAAAACTTTCATGAAGCATAACTTTACACTAAATCATCTAACTAGATTCATTTACAAAGAAACTTCAGTAGCCGAATCAATGGCGATCAGAACAGCTCTTCAAGAAGATTGGAATTTGTTTGAAGAATACCAAGAATTGAAAAAAGCAAATGATCAACTACCTAAAGTTACCTTTAATCCTTCACCTGACAGTATCCAAAATATCCTTCGATATAGCAAGGAGACCGCAGTTGAAGCTCAACATTAAATGGATTTTAAAATCCTCCTAGAAGCCCTTAATCAATTAATTTTGATTAAGGGCTTCTTCATTGTAAGTACTACGAAGCTCCTACTTCGTAGTAAAAAAATAGCACTAGATTCGAAGCAGGAGCTTCGAATTTCTTTTGATTAAAAAAACTTTCCTTATCTTGTTTTAATTAAACTTTATACTTGAAAAAACGTTTTCTTATTCACTTTTTGTAAAACAACTTTTCAGCGATTTAAAACATTTAAAACAATTTTTTTTAAAAAAAAGCTTTAAAATTTTGTTTTTTATAAACAAAATGTTGATCTTTGAGTCGTTATAAACAAAAAGTTGTTTTCAAAAGATTAAAATTTTTATACAATGTCAAAAGAAAAAGAAGCAAAGCTAAAAGCCTTGAAACAAACGATGGATAGGCTAGACAAAACTTACGGAAAGGGAATCGTCATGAGAATGGGAGACAAGCCAGCAGTCAATGTTGAGACCATTCCAACGGGTTCATTAAGTCTAGATTTAGCACTAGGAATCAATGGTCTACCAAAAGGTAGAATCGTTGAAATTTACGGCCCTGAATCCTCAGGGAAAACAACCCTAGCTATTCATGCAATTGCTGAATGTCAAAAAAATGGTGGAATCGCAGCTTTTATTGATGCGGAACATGCTTTTGATAAAACTTATGCAGAGTCGCTTGGAGTTGATACGGAAAATTTATTGATTTCGCAGCCAGATAATGGTGAGCAAGCACTTGAAATTACTGAAAACTTAATTCGATCAGCAGCTATTGATATTATTGTAATTGATTCTGTTGCAGCTTTGGTTCCACGAAGTGAGATTGAAGGAGAAATGGGAGATTCTAAAATGGGATTACAAGCTCGTTTGATGTCTCAAGCCATGAGAAAGTTGACGGGAGCAATTGGTCGAACTGGATGTTGTTGTATTTTCATTAACCAATTACGTGAAAAAATTGGAGTAATGTTCGGAAATCCTGAAACAACAACTGGTGGTAACGCTTTGAAATTTTACGCTTCTGTAAGATTAGATATTCGTAAATCAGGTTCTGCTATTAAAGATAAAGAAGGAAATGTAGTTGGAAATCACGTAAAAGTGAAAGTGGTGAAAAATAAATTGGCACCTCCATTCCGAATTGCATTATTTGATATTATGTATGGTGAGGGCGTTTCCAAAACGGGAGAAATTGTGGATTTAGGTGTAGATCATGATATCATTGAAAAAAGTGGTTCTTGGTATGCATACGGCGGAAGCAAAATTGCACAAGGTAGAGAATCAGCTAAAATATTTT
>CAYGRM010000051.1:0-20546 GCA_964352225.1 uncultured Saprospiraceae bacterium
GATGTGCACCAATTGCTATCGAAGCAATGTTGGACTTGGAAAAAAACTTTAGAGTCTATGCCATTGACGTTATTGCTCAACCAAACTTGAGTGAAGGAATTAGACCAAATATGAAAGACCATTCTTATGGTAAATGGATGTTTGAAATCCTTACTCGACTAAATATTCAAGATGCCATTATGGTTGGAATTTCATTTGGCGGATTCATCACATGGAAAACCCTCGTATTTGATAGCCGAAGAATTTCCAAAGCTTTCCTAATCGTTCCTGCTGGAATCGTCAATGGTAATCCATTAAAAGCAATGTGGAATGTTTTTCTTCCTATGAAACTTTATCAATGGAGAAAAAATAAAAAGTACGTACATCAATTTTTGAATAAACTATTTACAGAACCTGATGAATTTGCTCAACATTATTTAGCAAAAGTATTCTTGGATTTCGAAATGGATTTTTCGCCTATTCCTTTAATCAAAAAAGAAGAAGCAAAAAAAATCACTACTCCTATTTATATCATAGGAGCAGATAATGACTTACTTTTCCCTGGTAAAAAAATGCTAAAACATGCCGAAGAAATTTTCACGTCACTCCATGAAAGTATATTGTTAGAAAACTCTAAGCATGTTCCTCGTCAAATTGATAACCATCAAATCTCAAAGTTGATATTTGATGCCTCGCACAATAATGTAAAGAGAATAAAAACATAAATCTCAAAGTATTAGTCATGGAGCACGTGAGTGTAGTAGCTGTTTATTGCTAAATCGAAAAAGCTATTGAAAAGAACAAAGGGAAATGAAATGAGATACCGGAAGCTTGGTGGAAGTCTAATCAAATTTAAGCCCGATTAAAAAGTTTCAATTTTCACTATTAAGTTCGGATTTACATTTCCGAACGATTCATCTTCCTTTTCACTTCATCTTTGTATTGTCAAATCGATAAAGCAGAGTACATATTCATCGGATGATGATTCCTTTCCCCTTTACTCAATGAACTAACAATAACGGGAGGTGCTTTGTAGAAATCGGAATTTTTAAAAAAACAAAATATTATTATCATGAAAAGTCTTTTTGCAATTCTTTTATTTTTTTGCACCCTTAGTGCTTTTGCTCAAAAAAACTCACCAGAGGATAAAGAAACAGAAGTAGCCCATAAGTGGAGGGTAAGTTTACCTTTTTTTACTGTAGCAGATATTATCGGAGGGGGCTGGAACGATCGAACAAGTAACCAAATGATAGAGCTTCATGTAAAACGTAATCTGGATAATAAGAACATCATAGGTGCGAAGTTTGTCACTTGGCGATTGTTTCAACCTATGGGAATCACCTGGTTTGATGGTCTTTTGGATAAGTTAGAAACAGAAAGTGAATTCTATCCAGGATATTTGCGAGAAACAGGAATAGGCATCACCTACCAACGAATGCTATGGAAAGGACTATTTGCAACGGTTGAAGTTGTACCGCAATTTCAAACCTATACGGATCTAGATGGTGCTAAACTTGAAAATGGTTTTAAAGTTTATAACTCGGTTCATTTGGGCTACCATTTCGCATTTGGAAAGAACAAACGATTTTTCATAGAACCTCAGGTTCATTGTAACCAATGGATGTTTGATAACAATTCTCCTGATGGATTTAAGCAGTTGGACGATAAATATGGAAACGTCTTTCTTTTTGAGCCCAACCTTTACATCGGGTGGAAATTTTAAGCTATAGTCTGACAAATAAAATCAATTATTTTTTTTACGATTAAAAATATTAAAAATGAAAAACTTATTAATTTTTGTATTTACGTTTTGTACGCTTATCTCTTATGGTCAAAATGAGACCAACCAAATTGAAAGAAAAGGATTTGTCATTGGTTTTGGAATAGGTGGTGGTGTCATCAGTATATCTGATAGTGATCAAGAAATACCTTTCGACGAGGCTCAAGGCGGCGGCACTTTTCCTAATTTGAAATTGGGTTGGATGGTCAATGATCGCCTAGCTATTCTAGGAATGTATTCTGGAATGAGCTACGAATACGAAGGTAAAGATCGAAGTTTTGATGCATTCATGCCATCTGTTCAATATTGGGTAAAAGATCGATGGTGGGTAAATGCTGGTGCAGGTCTAGCTATGGATTTTCCAGCATTATATGAAGACAACATTGAAGAGGAAGACTGGAATTTCGGTGGAGCAGTTGCCTTCAGTACAGGGTATGAATTAGTGCAAAAGAAAAACTTTGCGCTAGACCTTCAAACCCAATTGCAGATGGGATGGACTAATTTAGATAATGATATAGATCGAGACGTTGTAGTGCTCTCTATTGGACTAGGATTTAATTGGTATTAAAAATGGATGCCTTAAAACATTTACATAGTGGTGAATTTTTAAGCTATAGTCTGACAAGTCAAGATTCACAATTCTTGGGTTGTCAGACTATAAGTACCGATTTACAAATCCAAACGATTCCATGCTCAATTTCGTCTTTCTTTGTACTAATTTTTAAACTCATTTTTAATATTAAAAAACAATGAAAGACGAAATTAATAAAAGTTTTAATCCTATTGATTTTCCAGAGCCATCAATGATTTCTGTCAATAATGTGGAATTGGAGGTTTTTGAATCAGGTCGATTAAATGCAGGAAAACCTATTGTTCTTTGTCACGGTTTTCCAGAGCACGCCTTTTCTTGGCGTCACCAAATACCCGCTTTAACCAAAGCAGGATACCATGTAATAGTACCCAACCAACGGGGATTTGGCCATTCCTCCTGTCCGACTGAAGTAACGGAATACGACATTGAGCACTTGACAGGTGATCTAGTCGGACTGCTCGATTACTACGGATATGACAATGCTACCTTTATCGGGCATGATTGAGGAGCGAATGTGGTGTGGAGACTCGCACAACTGTATCCAGAACGGGTAAACAAAGTGATAAACCTGGCTTTGCCTTATCAAGAGCGTGGAGAAAAACCTTGGATTGAGTTCATGGAGGAAGTGTTTGGTGAGGACTTCTACTTTGTTCACTTCAATCGACAGCCAGGAGTTGCAGATGCTGTTTTGGATGAAAATACAGGCCAGTTTCTTCGCAATATGTTTCGTAAAAATGTACCACCCATGCCGCCCGAGCCAGGAATGTTGATGATTAATCTTGCTAGAGCAGAAAAAGCACTCGGCGACCCCATAATGAGTGACAGCGAACTAGCCGTTTTTAGTTCTGCCTTCGCATCATCAGGGTTTACAGCTAGTATCAATTGGTACAGAAACCTTGACCGGAACTGGCATTTATTGGCAGATGTAAACCCAATAATCGAACACCCTACACTCATGATTTATGGCGAGCAAGATATGGTTCCAAAGTTTGAAAGACTACCAGAATTTGTACCTAATGTGGAAGTAGTCAACCTCGATTGTGGTCATTGGATTCAACAAGAAATGCCAACAGCAACAAACCAAGTGATTTTAGAATGGCTAGCACAACAGAATGCCGTTGGAGAATATTAAAAAATGAAAGAATTTTTTATCAAATTTTTATCAGCATCAACCATATTACTTATGAATTTATCAGTTCAAGCACAAAAATGGTTAGACACCAATATGTATCCTTTTGAGCACAAGTTTATTCAATTAGATGCAGGAAAAATGCATTATATTGAAGAGGGAAAAGGTAATGTTATTTTATTCATACACGGTACCCCTACTTGGTCATTTCTTTATCGAGAATTTGTTTCTTCCTTATCGAAAAAATACAGATGTATAGCAATAGACCATATAGGTTTTGGGTTATCCGAGAAACCTAAAGATTTTGATGGTAAACCAGAATCACATTCACAAAATTTAACTGAGTTTATAAAAAAACTAAACCTCACAGAAATCACTCTTGTTGTTCATGATTTTGGGGGTCCAATAGGTCTTAGTGCTGCTATTGAAAATAGCGATAGAATTAAACAAATAGTAATGTTTAATACATGGTTGTGGGAGACAAAAAATAATCCAAGTGCGCAAAAAGTAGATAAAATACTAAATAGTTTTATAGGTAAGTTTTTGTATTTAAGAATGAATTTCTCTCCAAAAAATCTCTTAAAAAGAGGAATTTATAATAAGAAGAATCTCCCCAAGAGCGTACATGTGCAATACATATATCCTTTTCCTAACAAACAATCAAGACAATCATTATTGAAAATTGGAAAATCCTTAGTTGGTTCTTCAGACTGGTACCAAAAACAATGGGAACAGTTAGATAAATTGGAGTCAAAGCCATGGCTCATTCTTTGGGGAACTGAAGATGAATTTATAACAGTTGAGTATTTGGAAAAATGGAAAAAAAGAATATCAAATGCAACAATAAAGAGTTACAAATGTGGGCATTTTGTTCAAGAAGAAAAATCTACTGAAGCTATTCAAGAAATTGATGTTTTAATGGAAAATTAAAACCGTACTATAATGTCAATAGCCTCCGCTTCGTCGGCTACTGCATTTAATCAACCGTTAGCACTTATCAAAATTAAACAATGAAACGAATAAAGGAAATTGTAATATTTTTTGCCTTAATAATGCTTGGCGCTTGTAACAGACCAACGAAATCTGATATTACCCAACAACCAACGATAGCTGATTATCAAGTTGGCGAAAAATGGGTTTGGAAATATAAAGGGGTAACAACAGAAGGAGAAATACGCTCAGAAGGAGAAGATACAAGAGAAATAGTCAGCGTTGATGGCGTTTTAGGCATGACAATCGGAAATGATACCATTCCCCTTACTGACATTGTTAAGCCTGACGAAAGTGAAACACCTAAGTACGACTGGCCGCTGGAAGTAGGTAAAAAGTGGAAATATGAAAACAATTGGACAAGTCAAGATGGAACAACGGGAAGCCAAAATCAAGATGCTGAAATATTATCATACCAAGAAGAAACGGTAGAGGCTGGAACATTTATGGCCTACACCATTAAATATACGGGTGAAATTACGAATTCCAGAGGATATAGCGCAAATGAAGAGGAAGTCTGGTTGTATGCGCCCACATTGAAAAACTTTATTAAACTTACTCAAACTCAAGGTGATTTTTTATATGAAGAAGAATTAATCGAATATTCAAAACCTAAATAAATAAGTAAATATTAAGGAGGTATTTCTAGCTGCTCCCGCCTATATCGTCAATGGAAATCCTTTGATTGAAGAATTGATTATGAAAGATAGCTCAAAATGATAAAAGGTATAATGACTTCAATTTATATGAATCTGAAGGATTTTAAAAAGAAAAAATTATGAAAGCGATTAAATGTTTGAAATACGGAGATTCTAAAAATCTAGTACTGGCAGATGTTGAAAAGCCTATACCAAAAAACAATGAGGTGCTGATAGAAATAAAAGCTACCTCTGTCACCGCCAGCGATGTGTTAATACGAAGGTTAGATGAGCCGCTTATTCCAAAAATTATACTTCAAATCATCTTTGGTTTTGGGAAACCACGCAACCCCATTTTAGGAATGGTATCATCTGGAGTGGTGGTAGCCAAGGGCGAAAAAGTAACCTCCTTTCAGATTGGTCAAGAAGTATTTGCCTATGGTTCTATTTCGACTACCAATCACCGTTTTGGATCTTATGCAGAGTATATATGCCTGCCCGAAGACTGGAATATCGCCCTGAAACCGGCCAACATCAGTCATAATGAGGCTGCTGCGACTCCCTATGGTGGCTTACTGGCTTTACATCTACTGAGCAAAACTTCTATTCAGAAAGGCGATGAAGTCTTAATCTACGGGGCTTCAGGTAGTATTGGGACAATGGCGGTGCAATTAGCCAAAATTGCCGGCGCAAACGTAACAGCTGTTTGTAGCGGCAAAAACTTTGATTTAGTCAAATCGCTGGGTAGTGATCGGGTGATTGATTACACCCTACAGGGGAGTGAAAAACAGTTATCCACTTATAAATATGTATTAGACGCAGTCGGAAACTCAAAGACCTCAATACTTAAAGAAAAAAGCAAAAAGGCCTTAAACGCAAATGGTAAATACATATCCATTGATACTGGCGTACCCCAAACCCCTAGAAGTGCTTTTACACAATTGAAAAACTACCTCACAGCAGGGAAAATCAAACCAGTAATTGATAGAATCTTCCCATTAGAAAAAATGGCTGAAGCCCACGATTATGTGGAACTCGGGCATAAGCGAGGTAATGTCATCATAAGTATATAAGTTGGTATTGAAGCAGAACAGCGCTTGCAAATGTTTGGCTTCCCTTCTAGGATTGCAAAAATATGATTGTAATGCGCAAGTTGTACCAGTAATGATTGATGTTGATGCCCCCAATGCTGAAGAGCTAGTAAAGCACTATAAAATTGGAGGTACGCCAATAACAATTTTCACCGATTTTCAGGGAGAAGTACTTGATTATGCCGTTGGGAAGATTGGGAAAACAGAATTTATCGAAATGCTTGAAGATTTATATATCTCAGACTTTTAGTACATAAGCAAACAATTTAAATTAATAAAATGAATTTTACAATGAGATTGATTAAATCCTTTATCTGTCTAACATCTTTCCTTATTCTTCTTTCAATGAGTAATTGTACTAAGGATATTTTTTACATAACAAATTCAACTCAAGAAGAAATAGAAAGGCTGGTGGAAACTGGATTTGATGGAGCTATTCTATATGTGAATCAAGCTGGACAATCTTCATTTTATAGTGCTGGATGGCACAATAGAGAAAACAAGATTCTAGCTAATCCTCATGCCTTATTTAAAATCGCCAGTATTAGCAAGTTGTATATTGCAGCAGCTACTACTAAATTGATTGCCAATGAATCTTTATCCTTGGAAAGTACACTAGCAGAATTACTACCCCAATATGCTAACGGTATAGAATATGCAGATCAGATTACTTTGAGGATGTTATTGCAGCATCGTAGTGGAATACCTGACTTCACTTATCATCCTGATTACCCATGGGACAATCCATTTCAACAAACCGAAGAAATCTACACCCTAGTTTTAAACGAACCTGCAGGCTTTAAACCAGATAAAAAATATAAATATTCCAACACAAATTATCTGCTAATTGGCGAAATACTAGATCAAACTTTGGGCTATAGCCATCATCAATTTATAAAAGATGAACTTCTGCAACCACTTGAATTAAATAACACCTATAGTTTACTAAGTGAAGTAAATCTTGATGATGTGATGAGTGGTTATTTTGTAGGATATGATCCTGATATTAAGACCAATGACTTCATACAACCTGGTGGTTCCATGGTTGCTACGGCTGAAGATGTAGGCAAATTTTTAAGGGCATTAATAGATGGCACCTTATTTAATGAAGAGGAACAAACAATTTATTCTTCGATGTATAGATATGAGCATACGGGTCTCTTACCGGGTTATCAAAGTATAGCTAGATATCATGCTGATATAGACGCTGTTGTGGTTCTGTTCGTAAATACAAGTGCTAAAGGATATAGGTATTGGAACAAATTTGAAAGAGGATACAATAGGATAGTGAAAATTTTAGAAAAAGAGTAATCCAAATAATCCAATCAGAATCATGAAATATATTATTCTAATAATAGCAATAAGTCTCATTCCTCATCTTATTAAAGCCCAAAAAATCGGTTCGAAAGATAAAGGGTTTGGCATTGCGTTAAATTCTAAGATTAATAGTCAGGTAAGTCCAATTTTAATCATCCCAAGTGTTTCCTATTATAAAGGAAAAAACCAATTCGAATTAGGAGTAGGGTTTTATCCATTCTTTATAGAAGAACAAAGAACATTAAGTGGTGAATTTAATTACAAGTATTTTCCAAATGGCAGAGAGAACAAATTTAATATGTTTCTGATATTATCTTCTGCGTACATTAATCAAATACAAAAAACATATTATCCTGCAACTTACCAATACCTTTTCTTGAATGGCGGATATGGTTTCCAAATCAGGATATTCAAAGGAATATATATAGGAACAAACATAAGCATAGGCATTTTTACGAACAGCAAGCAATCTGAAAATCCCTATATCGAACACCTTGGCTCTAAAGATTTATTTAATACATTTCACTCTAACGTTTCTTGTCAGGTAAAGATTGGGTATCTTTTTAATTGAGCCATTAATATAATGACGAGAATAGTATTTATAACCACATTGCTACTAACTATGGCATGTTCAAATAAGAAGGAAAATGAAGCACCAACTTCTAAGCAAACACCTATAGATTTAATTACCGCTCTGGATACCAAGCAGAAACCGTTAAACGTTGTGAGAAGAACAAACAAAAACGCCCCATTCCGATTACTCGAAATGAGGCGTTTTATATTTTTATAAAAATGGAAATTAGTGAGCTACAACCCCAGCTTCAGCCAAAGCTTTAACCATAGTATCACCAATCATCGCTGGAGAATTTACTACGTAAATGCCACACTCTGCCATAATTTTCATTTTTGCTTCAGCAGTATCTTCCGCACCACCAACGATAGCACCAGCATGTCCCATCGTTCTACCTTTAGGGGCAGTTTGACCTGCGATAAAACCAACAACTGGTTTTGTTCCATGTGCTTTAATCCAATGCGCAGCATCCGCTTCCATGCTTCCTCCAATCTCTCCGATCATCACGATAGCATCCGTATCAGGATCTTCCATCAATAATTGAACAGCTTGTTGAGTCGTAGTTCCAATAATTGGATCACCACCGATTCCAATACAAGTTGATTGTCCTAAACCAGCTTTCGTGATTTGATCAACTGCTTCGTAGGTCAATGTACCTGAACGAGAAACGATTCCGATACGTCCTGGGTTATGAATAAATCCAGGCATAATTCCAACTTTCGCTTCGCCTGGAGTCATTACACCCGGGCAGTTTGGCCCAACCATTCGACAATCTTTGTCAGATAAAAATGCATTTACTTTTACCATATCTTGGACAGGAATTCCTTCGGTAATACAAATGATTACTTTGATTCCAGCATCTGCAGCTTCCATAATCGCATCAGCAGCAAATGCTGGCGGTACAAAAATAATAGAAGTATCTGCTCCTGCTTTTTCAACTGCCTCAGCAACTGTATTAAAAACTGGACGATCCAAATGAGTAGTTCCCCCTTTTCCAGGAGTCACCCCACCTACTACAGGTGTTCCATATTCGATCATTTGACCAGCATGAAATGTACCTTCTTTTCCAGTAAATCCTTGAACGATAATTTTGGAATCTTTTCCTACTAAAACTGCCATCTTTATTTTTTTATTAGTTTAAATTTAATTTGAAGTTCAATTTATCAAAAGTCAATTACTATTTTCTTCTTCCTCAAAAATGAAAACATCTTCGGTATTCTTTTTCATAAAATAATGTTCTCGAGCATATTTTTCGATATTGAGTTGTAAGTCTTTTTTATCTTTTTTGACTTGTTCAATTTGCTCGATATAGTAATCTCTATCTGCCTCCATTTGTTGTACCTTTTGACTCAATCCCCAATTTTCATATAATCCATGCCTATCAAAGAAAACCATCCACATTACCACAAATACAAGCACTAAAAAGTACTTATTTTTTATTGGAGCAGGAATTGCTCGAGTAATGGGTTTAAATGGATTATTTCTCAAAGCCATAGTCTAGGCATTTTTTTTTCAAGGGCAAATATAGGCTTTTTTGGTGATGAGTTAAAAGTGATAAGCGATGAGTTTTACCATTTATTTTATAATCCTCATCTCTTATCACTCATAGATCATCACTTTTTACTAACCTAAAAGTGCTTTTCCTGGATAAACTGCAGCATCTCCTAATTCTTCTTGGATGCGCAACAATTGATTGTATTTTGCGATTCTATCAGATCGAGAAGCTGAACCCGTTTTAATTTGTCCCGTATTTAATGCAACTGCCAAATCAGCAATCGTTGTATCTTCCGTTTCTCCTGATCGGTGACTCATTACAGAAGTGAATGAATGGCGATTGGCCAAATTCACCGCTTCGATTGTTTCAGTCAAAGAACCGATTTGATTCACTTTGATCAAAATTGAATTGGCAGATGCTTCTTCAATTCCTCTTTGCAATCGAGTGGTATTGGTAACAAAAAGATCATCTCCAACTAACTGACATCGGTCTCCGATAGAAGCAGTTAAAGCTTTCCATCCTGACCAATCATCTTCGTCTAATCCATCCTCAATAGAAAGAATTGGATATTTATCCACCCAACTTTTCCAATAATCAACCATTTCTGAGCTAGTCAATTTATCTCCTGTCGAAGAGGCAAAGTGATATACTTTTTCTTCTGCATTATAAAACTCAGAAGCTGCAGCATCCATCGCAATCAAAATATCAACACCTGGTTTGTATCCAGCTTTTTCAATTGATTGCAAAACGATTTCGATGGCTTCGTGATTTGATTTAATATTTGGAGCAAAACCACCTTCGTCACCCACGTTAGTGGAGTAACCTTTTGATTTTAAAACACTTTTTAAAGTATGAAAAACCTCCACTCCCATTCTTAATCCTTCTGAAAAAATCTCCGCTCCAACAGGCATAATCATGAATTCCTGAAAGTCAATGCTATTATCTGCATGAGATCCTCCATTCAAAATATTCATCATCGGAACAGGCAAAACATGTGCGTTTACGCCTCCCAAATATCTATAAAGTGGTTGTTCTAATTCAGCAGCAGCAGCTTTAGCGACAGCCAAAGAAACACCTAGAATAGCATTTGCACCTAGTTTAGATTTATTAGCCGTACCATCTAAAGCTATCATGGTTTGATCAATCTCTCTTTGCTCAAAAACACTTGTTCCTATCAAATTATCTCTAATTTCTTCTTCCACATTAGAACATGCTTTTAGCACTCCTTTTCCGAGGTATCTTGATTTGTCACCATCTCTTAATTCAACTGCTTCATACTTTCCAGTTGATGCTCCAGAAGGAACTGCAGCTAATCCAGTATGACCTGTCTCGGTTATTACTTCTACTTCTACGGTTGGATTTCCACGAGAATCTAAAATTTCTCTTGCGTGAATGTCAATAATTGCACTCATGTTTAAACTGTTTTTTAACTCCGTTTTGGAACAGAATTGATTTGAAAAAATTAGGTTATCTCTTTTTGATTGAGAATGGTTAGTGCATTCAAAAGGTAGTTTTGAAGGTGCAAAGAAACGAAAAATTTGGGGGGAATTTGAGTTTTGAAAAGAACAAAATTCATCTCTTTTAAAATAACAAAAGCGAGCCTTATAATTAGGGCTCGCTTCCATTTATATTTTTAAATCACAATTGAGTGCTATTGTCCTACTCCAACTTTTGCATCCTCTTCTAACATCTCTAAAAACTGATCAAAAAGGTATCTCGCATCGTGTGGTCCAGGAGCAGCTTCTGGGTGATATTGAACTGAAAACGCTTTTTTATTTTTCACTTTAATACCTTCGATCGTTTCATCATTCAAATTTACATGAGTGATTTCTACTTTATCGCTTGCTTTGATTGCATCTGGACTTACCCCAAAACCATGATTTTGGCTAGTAATTTCACATTTTCCAGTTACTAAATTTTTCACAGGGTGATTAATTCCTCGATGTCCGTGGTGCATTTTGTAGGTAGGAATATCGTTGGCCAAAGCTAAAATTTGATGTCCAAGACAAATTCCAAAAAGTGGTTTATCTTCTTTTAAAAATTCTTTAGTTGAAGCTACGGCGTAGTCCATTGGTTCTGGATCGCCAGGCCCATTTGAAAGAAAATATCCATCTGGATTCCATGCAATTACATCAGCAGCAGGTGTCTTTGCTGGAAAAACTTGAAGGTAACAATTACGTTTTGTGAAATTACGAAGGATATTCGTTTTGGTTCCAAAGTCCATCACAGCAACTTTAAATTTAGCTGTAGGATCTCCATAAAAGTATGGTTCCTTAGTACTTACCTTACTTGCTAATTCTAACCCAGCCATACTTGGAGCTTTTTTCAAAAGCTGTTTCAATTCTTCTAAATCTAAAATTTCAGAAGAAATAATCCCATTCATCGCTCCTTTAGTTCGGATATGTCTAACTATAGCGCGAGTATCTAAATCTGAAATTCCAACTAAGCTTTCTTTCTCAAAATAATCCTGAATAGATTCTTCAGCCATTTTACGAGAATATTGCCATGTAAAATTTTTACAAATCAAACCTGAAATCTTAATAGAAGCTGATTCCGTATCGACATTTGTTGTTCCATAGTTTCCAATATGTGCATTTGTTGCAACTAATAATTGGCCAAAATAAGATGGATCTGTAAAAACTTCTTGGTAACCAGTCATTCCTGTATTGAAGCAAATCTCACCTGTTGTGGTGCCGATTGCTCCTGCTGATTTTCCGTAAAAAATTGTTCCATCCTCTAATAATAAAACTGCAGGTACTTGTTTCATGTTAAAAGTCAATTATAAATTGTAGAATATGATTAAATCCGTAAACCTTGTATATAAGGTAAGTAACTCCTAAAAGTTTATTTTTTCCTAAAAAAAAGGCTGTTCACTTGGAAAGTAGAACAGCCTTTTTTATTAAACTATAATGAAATCATAATAATTATTCTTCCTCAGATGAATCAGAATCTTTAGTATGAGTATCTTCATTTACAACTGTTCCAGATTCTTCAACCGTATCACTCATCAATATATCCATTTCTGGATCATCTCCTTTTACTACTTCTTCAGCTGAATCAGCAACTACAGCAGCAGCGCTAGCGGTTGCAGCAGCAGTTTTAGCACCACCTCTTCTTCTACGAGTTTTCTTCTTACTTCCAGTTGGTTTATCGTTAGTGTAAACAGTATTGTAATCTACAAATTCGATCATTGCCAGTTCTGCAGAATCACCTTTACGGAAACCAGTTTTGATAATTCTTAAATATCCCCCCGGTCGATCTGCAATTTTTAGTGCAACGTTGTCAAATAATTCTTGAACTGATTCTTTACTTTGTAAATAACTAAAAACAACCCGTCGAGAGTGAGTAGTATTTGTTTTACATTTTGTAATAATTGGCTCCAAATGAAGTCTCAATGCTTTAGCTTTAGCCAAAGTTGTATTAATTCTTTTGTGCTCAATCAAGGAGTTAGACATGTTTTTCAACAATGCTGTTCTATGGCCTTTTTTTCGACCTAAGTGGTTAAACTTTTTACCGTGTCTCATTTTTGACTTGTTTAATTTTTAATTAAAAAATAAAGAACATCGCAGCACCGGAATCATTTTGATGCGTCGGTTACTGCATTTATATGGATTAAAAAATTATGGATTCATGATTAAGAATTAATTTATAATCGTGAATCCATAGTTTTTAATCTCTTACTCTTCGTCTAATTTATACTTTGATAAATCCATTCCAAAAGTTAATCCTTTGTCTTGGAGTAATTCTTCGATCTCAACCAAAGATTTCTTACCAAAATTTCTAAATTTCAACAATTCATGAGTGTCATACTTTACCATTTCAGCTAAAGAATTAATCTTAGCTGCTTTCAAGCAGTTATATGCTCTAACAGAAAGATCCAAATCTTCCAAAGATGTTTTCAACAGCTTACGCATGTGTAAGATGTGCTCATCTACAATGTTGTCCTCACGGCTACCACCATCTTCGAAGGTGATATTCTCATCAGTAATCAACATTAAGTGTTGGATCAAAATTCGGGAAGCATCTTTAATAGCTTCTTCTGGATGAATTGTTCCATCAGTTTTTACATCGATAGTCAATTTCTCATAATCTGTTCTTTGACCTACACGAGTGTTAGATACTTTGTATGCAACATTCTTGATCGGTGTATAGATTGCATCGATTGGAATAACTCCAATTGCTGCATCTTTTGGCAAATTCTCATCCGCAGGAACATAACCACGACCTTTGGTAATCGTTAATTCCATCTCGAGATTTACAAATGGCTCCATATTGCAAACTAGCAAATCTGGATTCATTATTTTGAAAACATTAGTGTGCTCTTCGATATCGCCAGCTCTAAACTCTTCTTTTCCACTAATTGTTAAATATATTTTTTCAGAAGAAATATCTTCGTCAGCAATTAATTGCTTGATTCGGATTTGTTTCAAATTCAAAATAATATCAACTACATCTTCCACTACTCCTCGGATGGTAGCAAATTCATGCTCCACACCAGCAATACGTACTGCAGAAATAGCGAAACCTTCCAAAGAGGAAAGTAAAACTCTTCTTAATGAGTTCCCTACTGTTTGACCGAATCCTGGTTCAAGTGGTTTGAAATCGAAAGTACCCTCGAAGTCGTTGGCTTTCTGCATCAAAATCTTGTCAGGCTTCTGGAAATTTAAAATGCTCATATTTATTGGAGGTATTATTTGAAGAAAAATGAATTAATCAAAACTCAAAAAAGTAAAATTTGGAACACTTTACTTTGTTTAATTGGGCTTTAATCTTTTTGAAAATACTGTGCAGTAATTCAGTAGTATAAAACAATCAGCAACAACTGATGAAGTATCAATTGTTGCTGAAGTTTAATTTTATTTAGAGTATAACTCGACAATCAACTGTTCGTTGATGTTCTCTGGAATGTTTTCTCTTTCAGGATATTCTAAGAATTTACCGGTCATTTTGGATGGAGTAAACTCAATCCAACCAAATTTCTTAGATTCATTTTTATTAGCGTTAATGCTTTCTTCAACAATAAGCAATCCTTGAGATTTTCCTCGAACTGAAATCACATCACCGGGGTATAATTGAGTTGAAGGAATATTATTAACGATTCCGTTAATTACGATATGCTTGTGAGAAACTAATTGACGAGCTGCTCTTCGAGTAGGAGCAATTCCCATTCTGTAAACAGTATTATCTAATCTAGCTTCTAAGAATTGAAGTAAAATTTCACCAGTAACTCCACTCTTACGAGTTGCTTTTTCAAACAAATTTCGGAATTGACGCTCCAATACACCATATGTGTACTTAGCTTTTTGCTTTTCCATTAATTGGTTAGCATAATCCGACTTTTGTTTTCTCTTACGAGAGTTACCGTGCTGTCCCGGAGCATATTTCTTTTTTTCAAAAGCCTTGTCAAAACCAAAGATTGGTTCTCCTAATGCTCTAGCTTTTTTTGAAGTGGGTCCAGTATATCTTGCCATTTCTAATTATGATTTTCTATGGATTTATTTCCTTATGGAAAAAATGTTTCCCAAAAGGGATTAAACTCTTCTACGTTTAGGTGGACGACAACCGTTGTGAGGAATTGGAGTCATATCTTTAATTTTAGATATTTTGATTCCAACATTGTCAACTGCACGGATAGCAGATTCTCTTCCAGAACCAGGTCCTTTTACATAAACAATTGCATGACGCATTCCTGCTTCATAAGCTACTTTTGCCGCATCTGTAGCAGCTACTTGCGCAGCATAAGGAGTGTTTTTCTTAGAACCTCTAAAGCCAGCTTTACCAGCAGATCCCCAAGAAATAACTTGTCCAGCCTTATTTGTCAAAGAAATGATAATGTTGTTAAATGTAGCTTGAATGTGCACTTGGCCTTCAGCTTCGACTTTAACTTTTCTTTTTTTAACTACTTTTTTACCTTTCGCCATTTTGAAATGTCGTTGTTAGTTGAGAAGTTGTTAGTTATTGCAAAACAAACAACTGGCAACCATGATCAATATATTATTTAGTAACTTTTTTCTTACCAGCAACAGTTTTCTTTTTACCTTTTCGAGTACGAGCGTTAGTTTGTGTACGCTGACCTCTCAATGGTAAACCTTTTCTGTGACGTAATCCTCGGTAGCATCCAATATCCATCAATCGTTTGATGTTAGTTTGAACTTCAGATCTTAATTGACCCTCTACTTTATATTCGTCTTGGATAAGTTTAGAAATTTCACGGATATTATCATCAGTCCAATCACTAATTTTAGTATGCACATCAACACCTACTTTATCCAAAATTTCTTTTGCTAAAGTTGATCCGATTCCATATACATAGGTTAAACCGATTATTCCTCTTTTGTTACGTGGTAAATCATTACCTGCAATACGAGCCATATTATTTTGATTATGTATTCGTCCCCAAACGGGGCAAAATTATTTACTTAAAATTATCCTTGACGTTGCTTGAAACGAGGATTCTTTTTGTTAATTACGTACAATTTTCCTTTTCTTCTAACGATTTTGCAATCTACAGATCGTTTTTTTACGGAAGCTCTTACTTTCATGATATTTCTTTTGGTTGTTATCTTTCTAAAAAAATAACAATGTTATTATTTGTATCGGTAAGTTATTCTACCTCTTGATAAATCGTAAGGAGACATTTCTACAGCAACTTTATCCCCTGGCAAAATTCGAATATAATTCATTCTCATTTTACCTGAAATTGTTGCTACAATTTGATGGTCATTCTCCAAACGTACTCGAAACATTGCGTTTGACAATGCTTCTTCAATGATACCATCTTGTTTTATTAAATCCTGTTTTGCCATACTCAAATTTTCGGAGTGCAAATATCTAACTTTTTATCGAAATTTCCCTAACTTCTGGGTTATTTTTAATATTCTCTTCTACTTCACTATGATCTGATAGAATATCTGCTTTTTCCTTTCTAACTGCTATTGTGTGTTCGTAATGTGCTGACGGAGTTAAATCTTTAGATATTATCGTATGTCCATCAGATGATTGCCGAACTTCTCTTTTTCCCAAATTAACCATTGGTTCTATGGCGATAACTAATCCGTTTCTTAAAACTGGACCTCTTCCTCTTTTTCCAAAATTAGGAACCTCTGGTGCTTCATGCAACTGTTTTCCTAATCCATGCCCTACTAACTCTCTAACCACACCATAGTTATATGGTTTCTCACAAAAACTTTGAATTGCGTAACTTATGTCTCCTATTCGTTTTCCCGCAACTGCTTGGTCTATACCTTTATATAAAGCAGTTTTAGTTACTCTAAGTAACTCCATAGTTTCCTCTTTTACATCTCCCAATGCAAAAGTATATGCTGCATCGCCATAAAATTCATTCATATAAGTTCCACAATCGACAGAAACTATATCTCCATCTTGAAATTCATAATCAGAAGGAACTCCATGCACCACACCCTCATTTATAGAAATACATAGTGTTGCTGGAAATCCATATAGACCTTTGAACCCTGGAACTGCACCGTGATCACGAATAAGCTCTTCTGCTTCTCGATCTATTTTATCACCTTTTACTCCCGGTTTAATGACACTAGCAACATGAGCTAATGCTTTACAAACTAACAGACAACTCTCTCTGATTAACTCAATCTCTTCGTCAGTTTTATATATTGGCTTCTTTTTCAAAATGTAAGATTCGTAATTACCATTTTTTTAAAATCGATCAAAAAGAAAAATAAAGTTTAATCTTACTTTTTGAAAAACTACATACTTGCCCCAATTCCTTGAATACGACTTCTACCTTGACCTCTTCCGGATTTTACTAATCCATCATATTTACGCATTAACAAGTGACTATCAATTTGTTGTAATGTATCCAAAACAACCGCAACCAAAATCAGTAGTGATGTTCCACCAAAGAACATTGCGAATCCAATGTTAATTCCTAATAAATTTGCAGCTACTGCTGGAAGAATAGAAATTAAACCTAAGAAAATAGAACCTGGCAAAGTAATTCGTGATGTTACAGAATCAATAAAGTCTGCAGTATTCTTTCCTGGTTTAATCCCTGGAATGAAAGCATTTTGTCTTTTAAGATATTCTGCATATTGAGTAGGATTTACTAATAATGCCGTGTAGACATAAGTAAAGATCACTACTAAAACAAAGTAAATAATATTGTATGACCATGAAGTAAAGTCAGATAAACTACTTAAGAAACTTGATCCACCTTCTGGTGAAGCATAGTTACCAAGAGCCGCGGGTAAGAACATTAATGCTTGTGCAAAAATGATAGGCATTACTCCAGCTGCATTTACTTTCAATGGAATATAATCTCGATTTCCAGTTGCAGGCATTGCATTAGAACTTCTTCCAACCATACGTTTTGCAAACTGAATAGGAATTCTTCTAACTCCTTGAACAATTAAAACTGTTGCAACTACAACTCCGAACAATGCTGCAAATTCTAGAATCAACATCACAATTCTATTATTATTGAATTGGCTTGTGATTTCAAATGCAAGTGCACCGGGAAGTGTTGCGATAATTCCAATGGTAATCAATAATGAAATACCATTTCCAATCCCTTTATCTGTGATCTTTTCTCCTAACCACATCGCGAAAACAGTTCCTGTTGTCAAGATAATTAAGTTAGCAAAATAGAATAATGTCTTTTGATTCTCCATGGCACTTGCGATAGCACCTTGAGCATCTAAATATGATAAATAACCACTACCTTGAACTAAACAAATAGCAACAGTCAACCATCGAGTAATCTGAGTAATCTTTTTTCTACCAGACTCCCCTTCTCTTTGTTGTAATCGTTGGAAATAAGGAACAGCAAATCCTAATAATTGAATAATAATCGATGCTGTAATGTAGGGCATGATTCCTAGTGCAAATACAGCTGCACCTAAGAAGGCTCCACCTGAAAAAGCATTGATTAAATCTAAAAGACCACCACCACCTGACTGGGTAGCAGCTGCTAATTTTCCTGCATCAACACCTGGTAAAACCACGAAGCAACCAAATCTGTATACTGCTAAAATTAGTAAGGTGAACAAGATACGTTCCCTTAAATCTTTAATTTTCCAAATGTTCTGTAGAGTAGTAATTAATTTTTTCATTAAATTTTTTTAAACAAGATTAACACTTCCACCAGCTCCTTCAATTGCAGTTTTTGCAGCATCAGAAATGGCATGTACATTAATAGAAAGACTAGCTTTCAATTCCCCCCTGCCTAAAATTTTAACTCTGTCATTTTTTCGGACAATACCACTTGCAACTAATGTTTCCATATCTATTGTTGTCAAGTTGTGTTTCTCAGAAATAGCTTGTAACCGACTTAAGTTCAATGGTACGAATTCTACTCGATTAGGATTTTTAAATCCTCTCTTTGGAAGCCGCATTTGCAATGGCATTTGACCACCCTCAAAGTTACGTTTACTTTTATAACCTGAACGAGACTTTGCACCTTTGTGACCACGTGTACTTGTACCACCATGACCTGAACCTTGTCCACGAGCTATTCTCTTTCCTTTTTTAACTGAACCGGCAGCGGGTTTGAGGTTGTGTAATTCCATGATTTTTATTTTTGATGTTGAATTCAAAAAAGAATCCAATTTTATTCTTACAAGAAATAATTACGTTAATAATTTACATTTGTTCCACTTTCACCAAATGGTTTACTTTGGCAACCATCCCTAAAATTTGAGGGGTGGCTTCATGTACAACAGATCGATTCATTTTTCGAAGTCCTAAAGCTTCCATTGTTGCTTTCTGACGCTTACTACGATCGATGACACTTTTTACTTGAGTAACTTTAATCTTTGCCATATTCTTATGATTATAGATTATGAATTGAAAACTATGAATTATAAAAATAACAAATCCATAATTAAAAATCCTTAATCGATTTATCCGTTAAATAATTTTTCCATGCTAATATTACGTGTCTTTGCAACAGACATTGGGCTTCTTAATTTTGCCAATGCATCGATAGTTGCCTTTACCACGTTGTGAGGATTTGAAGATCCTTGAGACTTAGCTAATACGTTGTGCACACCTGCTATCTCTAAAACTGCACGCATAGCACCACCTGCAATTACTCCTGTACCATCAGAAGCTGGCTTGATTAAAACTTTACCAGCACCATACTTCCCTTTTTGTTCGTGAGGAATGGTTCCTTTATAAATTGGCACTTTAATCAAATTTTTCTTGGCATCATCAACTGCTTTTGCAATAGATTCAGATACATCACGCGCTTTCCCTAATCCATGTCCAACAGTACCTTTTCCATCACCTACAACTACGATAGCTGCGAAGCTGAAAGTACGTCCACCTTTAGTAACTTTCGCTACTCGATTAAGGTTAACTAACTTTTCTTTTAATTCTGAGTCAGCAGGCTTGATTCTTTTATCGTTATTCTTTGCCATTATATGAATGATTTTAGGTTTTGATTTAAAAAATCGACCACCTGTTTTTTATTTTTCAAAAAATTAAAATGCTAGTCCAGCTTCACGAGCTCCGTCTGCAACAGCTTTCACTCTTCCATGATATAGATAACCACCTCTATCAAAAACTACCGTGGTAATATTATTAGAGCTTGCTTTTTCTGCGATTAACTTTCCAACAGCTTTAGCTTGTTCTACCTTCGCACCGGTTGCTGCACATTCAGTCGAAGAAGCTGCAGCAATCGTATGACCTTTTACATCGTCAATCAATTGGGCATAGATAGCTTTGTTACTTCTGTAAACCGCTAATCTCGGTTTATCAGCTGTACCATTAATTTTCTTTCGAATTCTATGATGAATTCTTTTTCTACTTTGTTCTTTACTTAAAGCCATTTTGAAAATTTAATTTGTATTCATGGTTTCTAAAAAACAGACCAGCCATGAATTGAATTTTCTTATTAAATATAATAAAATTACTTAGCTGCAGTTTTACCTGCTTTTCTTCTAATTTCTTCACCTTTAAAGCGAATACCTTTTCCTTTATAT
>CAYGRM010000051.1:20556-24623 GCA_964352225.1 uncultured Saprospiraceae bacterium
TTTTCTAAATGCTGTAATTTTTGCAGCAATTTGTGCATGTAATTGCTTGGCAGCACTTGTCAATTTTATTGCTGGAGCTTTACCCTTCTCAGAAACAGTTTCAACTTTCACTTCTTCTGGAAGTGCGAAGATAACTGGGTGAGAATAACCTAAACTCATCGTCAATAATTGACCTTGATTTTCTGCACGATATCCGACTCCAACCAATTCCATTTCTTTAGTCCATCCGGTAGAAACACCTTCTACCATATTAGCGATTAAAGAACGATATAAACCATGTACGGATCTATGACGTTTTTGATCAGTTGGACGAGAAATAGATAAGGTTCCATCCTCAATTACTACTTTCAAGTCTGGGTCAATTTGTTGCGTCAATTTTCCAAGAGGTCCGCTTACGCTGACCACGTTACTGTTATTAACAGAAACTTCAACCTTTGCAGGAAGTGAAATTGGTGCTTTTCCTATTCTAGACATTACTTAAATGTTTTTTCAATTAGTAAACATAACAGATTAGCTCACCGCCTACATTCTCTGTTTTCGCTTTTTTATTAGTCATTACTCCTTTAGAAGTAGAAACAATTGCAATTCCTAAACCATTAATGATTCGTGGAATTTCAGTTGCTTTTGCGTATTGACGCAAACCTGATTTACTGATTCTTCCCAACTTTCGGATGACAGGTTGCTTGGAAATAGGATCGTATTTTAATGCGATACTAATAATACCTTGCTTACCTGCAGCATCATCAAATTTGTATTTGAGGATATATCCTTGGTCGTAGAGTATTTCAGTAATACTCTTCTTCATTCTTGAAGAAGGGATCTCTACTACCCTGTGTCCTGCTTGTTGAGCATTACGGATACGGGTTAAGTAATCTGCTATTGGATCTGTTACAGCCATTATATAAATTTTAAAAAATTATTACCAACTAGCTTTAGTGATACCTGGGATTTTACCCTCAAGTGCCATCTTTCTAAATGTTACACGATTAATTCCAAACATACGCATATATCCTTTCGGACGACCAGTTAATTTACACCGGTTGTGCAATCTTACTTTTGCACTATTACGTGGCAATTTGTCAAGCTCTTCCCACATCCCCTCTTTCTTCAACTTTGCTCGCAAGTCTGCATACTTAGCTACAAGACGCTCTCTTTTTCTTTCTCTTGCAATTAATGATTTTCTAGCCATTATTATTGAGATTTTTAGAGTCAAAAAAAAGATTCAAGTAAAATTTCTTGAGATCTTTTTTAATTATCTATTAATTAATTTCTTTGATTTTTGAAAGGCATCCCGATCAACTTCAATAGTTCTAATGCTTCTGCATCAGTATTAGCCGTTGTTACGATTGTGATGTCCATCCCTGTGATCTTACTTACTTTATCCAAATCAATCTCAGGGAAAATGATTTGTTCAGTAACACCCATTGTATAATTTCCTCTTCCATCAAAACTCTTGTCATTGATTCCTCGGAAATCCCGTACTCGTGGTAAAGAAACAGTAATCAATCGATCTAAGAATTCATACATCTGATCATTTCGAAGAGTAACTCTTGAACCAATCACCATTCCGTCCCTCAATTTAAAGTTCGAAACTGATTTTCTTGCTTTCGTAGGAACTGCTTTTTGACCTGCAATCATTGTCATTTCTGCCAATGCATTGTCTACCAATTTTTTATCTTGAGATGCCATTCCGACACCTTGATTCAAGCACACCTTTACAATTTTAGGTACTTGCATAACCGTACTATACTGGAATTTCTCCATTAAAGCTGATACGATTTCGTTCCGATATTTGTCTTTAAGTCTTGGACTGTAGCTCATTACTTAATTATTTCTCCAGATTTTTTTGAATATCTTACTAATTTACCATCCACCTCTTTTCTTCCAATTCGAGTTGCATCTCCTGTTTTAGGATCAACCAACATCAAATTTGAAATATGTATAGGCATAGGTTTTTCCTGAATTCCTCCAGGATTATCTTGTGTGGGTTTATTATGCTTTTTTGCGATATTAACTCCATCAACAATTGCACGATATTTTTTCGGAAGAACTTCCATTACTTCACGTACCGTACTACTTTTGCTTGCTCCAGAGATAACTATAACTTTGTCACCTTTCTTAATATGAATTTTAGGAGCGAAACGCTTTTGATTTGCTTTGTTATTTGCCATGATTGCAACTAATTTTTAAATCTTATAAAACCTCAGGAGCCAATGAAATGATTCTCATATAATCTTTGTCACGCAATTCACGTGCAACAGGGCCGAAAATACGTGTACCTCTTGGCTCATCACTTGGATTTAATAAGACAACTGCATTGTCATCAAATCGAATATAGGAACCATCCTTACGACGAATCTCTTTTTTGGTACGGACTACAACAGCCTTAGAAACTGTACCTTTTTTCACACCACCAGGTGAAGCATCTTTAACCGTAACTACGATTTTGTCTCCAATAGATGCGTAACGGCGACCTGACCCCCCCAATACTCGGATACACAAAACTTCTTTTGCACCACTATTGTCAGCCACTTTTAATCTAGACTCTTGTTGAATCATTTTTCTATTATTTAAGTTCTACCAAATTTTGAATTCAGTATTGTTCTAATATTTTTGCTAAAAATTGGAAAATGGAATAGCGGTTAATCAAAATTTCCACATTCCATTTTTCAAAGGAACAGTTCCAAATGTATGGAACTTAATATCTTACTTAGCTCTTTCGATAACTTCAACCAATCGCCATCTTTTCTTTGCGCTCAATGGACGTGATTCCATGATTTTTACTGTATCTCCGATATTGCAATCGTTAGTTTCATCATGTGCCATAAACTTCTTAGTTTTCTTGACAAACTTTCCGTACATAGGGTGACGTAATCGACGCTCAACTTGAACTGTAATGGTTTTATCCATTTTATTACTAGACACTACACCAATTCGTGTCTTTTTGGCTGGTTTTTTTACAATTTCAGTCATAATTATTTATTCTTTCTTCTTGCGCGAATTTTTGATCTTTGTGCTAATTGTTCTGGAGTCATTGCAGCAACCTCTCTTTTTCTAATCTCAGTTTTTAACCGAGCTACATCTCTTCGCAATTCTCTTAACTCTAAAGGATTATCTAATCCTCTGATCGCATGATCAAAAGTTAATTTTTGATACGCATTTTCAGTTTCTGTCAACATCTCTTTCAAGTCGCTGTCATTACTTTCTTGCAGGTCTAAATACTTCTTGGTTGCCATTATCGAGCAATTATTTTTTTATAAAATTTTATCCTACGTAATCTCTACGCTTAACGATCTTAGTCATTACTGGTAATTTCTGAGCAGCTAGTCTTAATGCTTCATTTGCCGTTTCCTCAGTAACCCCTGCTAATTCAAACATAATACGTCCAGGTTGAACTTGTGCTACGTAATGATCCAAAGCTCCCTTTCCTTTACCCATCCGTACCTCTGCAGGCTTAGATGTGATTGGTTTGTCAGGAAAAATCCGAATCCATACATTCCCTTCTCTTTTCATATGCCGAGTCATTGCGATACGAGCAGATTCTATTTGTCGATTAGTAAGACGACCAGCATCTAGTGACTTTAAAGCAAATGTTCCGAAAGAAATAGTACTACCTCTATAGGCAATTCCTTTATTTCTACCCTTCTGTTGCTTTCGATATTTTGTTCTTTTTGGTTGTAACATTATAATTACTTTTTTTTTGCTAAAACCACCACAAAGCGTGGCTAATATGGTCTAAAATCTGCCCTTTTCAATCGCTTCTCAAAAAGCTGTGCAAAGGTACAAGATTTTTCCTTTTTTCCAACAAAAAGGATATTGAAATTAAGATATTTTTAAAAAATATCTTTTTTAAGAAACCTTTTGAGGATCAAACCGTGATATTTGATCCTCAAAATTAGATTTTATCTATTATCATTACTTCTTCCTCGGCCTCCACCGCCGCCGCCACTTCTTCGATCACCACCTCGACCTCCTCTTCTGTCTCCTCCTCGGCCTCCGCCACCTCTTCTTCGATCTCCTCCTCGGCCTCCACCTTTTTCATTAGTTGCACCTGCATTTGGAGATAA
>CAYGRM010000052.1:0-24403 GCA_964352225.1 uncultured Saprospiraceae bacterium
GGAAGAAGAAGAAGTTTCTGCAAAACGAGGATTCCAGCAATTGGAAACAGCAAAGTATCAACTGGAAACAGATTTGGAAAAGGAAAAAGATTTGTATCAAAGAGAAAAGTATCTGGAACGAATCAAGGAAGTTGAAACAGAAATGGATAAAGCTTTTGGAGGAAATGAAAAAAAGATTCAAGATTTGAAAGTGCAGATTCTAGAATTGAGACAAGCGGATAGAATCAAGAATCAGGAAAAGCGGATCGAAGTAGAACGGAAGAATAGGGAAGGGGAGGAGGAGCCGACGAGGTTTAGTGGAATTATAAAATACTTAATTCTTCATTAGCTATACTGTAACCGTATGTAGTCATGATGCCAATAAAATCAGTTTCTCGATGCTTTGGAATTTGTCGATTCCCACTAATTATTTTTTGCAAGTTACTTCGATTGATGTTAATTTCTTTTGCTAATCGATCTGGGCTTATTGCAGGGCGAATAGAAATGAAGAATCTAAAGTGATCGGAAGTGGTAATTGGTTTCATAAATGAAATATACACAACTTTGACTACATTGTGATGTCGAAGATGTACATATAAACAAGTTAGGTGGCATTAAGAAAAAAATAAAATAAAATGAACGGATTTGATATTTTTAGAATTAATTGTTGGCTGGAAGACCTTGAAGACTATAACTATGAGACTTCTATTCTCGTAACTACCTTTGAATATCTTCTACATAAAAACAACATTGAGCAATCCAGAAAGGAAATCTACACATACATTACTAAAAATTTGGGTATTAAATTACAATTTCAAGATTTTACTGGATTTATTGACCAATCTGAAGATGTTGAATTAACCGCAATTGAAGATGACGTTCTTGTTAAACTAAAGAAAGCATCAATTCAAAAATTTAGAGAAAGGTTTGAGAAATTCTCCATTGACAAGCATATAGAAAAGTTCAATGACTTAAAGCCGAAACCATCAGAATCAATTAAGGATATTTTACTCAAAAGCCTGTATATAAATATAAATTCTTTCGTTGTCACGGACTTGAAATCATTGATTTCTGAATCAGTCAAGTCAGAATTTGAACAAGATGAGATTGACCATTTCAACGAATTTCTTGAATGGGATAACGAAGAAAAAAACAAAGCCATCTATTCCCTATTTGAAAAAGCAATAGAATTTGCAATCCTTACGTCAGGTAGAGGGATTTCTTCAATTTCAAAGGATATATTCATAAACAAGACATACTATCTTGATGCCAATGTAATAATTAGAGCTCTTGGTGTAGATGGTGAAGAAAGAGAAGAAAGTATTTTATCAGTTTTGGAATCTTGTAATCAGGATGGGATTAAATTTAAGATTGCAAAGTGTACATCTGATGAGCTCTATGGTATAATCAACAGGAGGAGTTCAGACATTAAGAAAAAAACGAATTCAGAGTCTGAAAAGATTCTTTCTTCCATAATAGATGAACTTCCATTGAACAATTCCTTTGAAACCGACTATTTAAAAAAGCGAAAAGCTGGAAGTGTTTCATCACCAAACAACTATCGTTTGAGCTTAGAACAAAAATTAGAAAGGTTTATAGATAAATTTTCTCTTACCGTCGAAGTTGTCAAGAATATTCGCACTACAGATATCACTCGAATGACGAACAAACTTTATGATGCAAAACAAAATAATTATAATAGAAGATACTATTTAAAGGGTGCAGCGTTAGTTGATGCCAAAAATATCTTACACGTTAGAAACATAAGAGAAAGCAACAATTATAATTATAAGGATATAAAATCTTTTTACCTGACAACAGATGGAACATTAAATGAAATAATTGGAAAAGAAAATCCAGATGCCGTAAGTGAAACTATTTTGCCGTCTCAATTATTCCTTATCCATAATTCCTTTCATAAAACAACCACGCAGGAAGATTACAGAGATTTTATAAAATTTATCAAATTACGTAAGACAGATTTTAAACTTTCTGGCAATGAAGTATTCAATTACTTAGAGCAAATTAGGTCAGTAACTTCAGACCCAAAAGATATATCATCAAGTTTAAGAGCATATGCAAATTATAGGTTTCAGAACAGAGATAACTATAAAAAGAAAACAGAAAAGATTATTCCAATTAAGGAATTTACAGCAACATTATTAGAACAGGAGTTGCAACAGTCTCGACAAATTACAGATGTTTATCAGAAGGCTCTTAAAGAAGGAATTGAAAAATTACCCAAGCTATTTAAAACTTCGTCCTACTTATCTTACGCAGTAGAATTGTTCATTCTTGTAATTGCAGCTATGATTCTATATCTCATAAATAGGAATGCAACAACAATTCTCTATGTAATTTTGGGAATGTTAGGTTTCCGTATTATTCTTTTAGCCCTTAAAGATAAGTTTGGATTTCATAGATGGATAAGAAATGGAATTTTTAAACAATTGGCTAAAAGGACAAATTTTGCCAAAGTTCACAAGGATGATAGAACTTATAAAGAGGAGATAGAAAAAATGAAGAACGCCACCTAATAAAGGCTAAAATGCCAATAGCCTCCATTCGTCGGCTACTGCATTTAGCCAAATCGTTACAGGCAATCAAAAAAAAACACACGAATGACGAATTACCAAGATATACTATACGAATATGAGGAATTAAAGAAACAGGGACGAGATTTAACCTTTATGGAAATTTGTCGTTACCCAGGTTCAAGATTTGAAGAAGTTTGTTCTAGAGTTCTAAGATATTTTTTCGATCCAGAGAATAAGCATGACCTCAACACTTTGATGCTAGAAGCCTTCTTTGAGACTTTAAATATAAAACCACCTTCTGACTTTGCAGATGTTTATATTGAGATTGAACAGTATGCCACGAATAAAAGGATAGATATGATTATTGAAGGTCCTGATTTCGTAGTAGGAATTGAGAACAAAATATTTGCACCCCTAGATAATAATTTATCCCTTTATAGAAAAAAAGTAAAGGCATATGGAAAAAAGGAAATGTCTACCTTTTGTGTTGTTCTGACTTTGAGAAGCTTGTCAATAGATGAAAAATTGAAAGCAACTTCTAATAATTTTAAAGTTGTTAAATATTTAGACTTTTTCAAAAATGTTAAAAATAAACTAAGTAGTCATACAGAAAGTGAACCGATAATATATTTAAATGACTTCATAAAGACCCTTGAAAAATTAATTAATAATAACATGGATACTAATCAAATTGAATTCTTTAAAGGAAACTCAAAAGAAATCGAGAAACTTTTGCAAGATTACAATCAATATAAAAAGTCAATAAGTAAAAAACAAATTTCTAAGATTGCATATATTCATTCAGAAATTAAGAAAAGAACAAATGCTAAGTGGGAAATCTATCAAAAATTTGATCTATGGATAAAAGCACGTAACGAGCATAATGAGTTAGGAATAGAATCATGGTTTATCGAAGATTCATCTTCCCCGATTGCAATTTTTAGAATAATGTTTGTTTCATGGAGAAGAAAGGACTGGGATAAATTCCAAGATGAAGTAAATAAACACATTACTAAAGGTAAGTCTAAACGGAATGGGTCTAAAGATTTCATGATCTACAAAGACATTTACAACCCAAATGATGATGATATATTAAATGAGTTGAAAAAAGCATTCTCAATTTTAAACCAAATAGTAAATAAAGAAAGCCTGTAATATTAAGGCCTGATAGCCGTGGCAACGCCCGACGATCAGGCCTTGTTGAACGAAGCGGGGTCACAAATGAAGTATGCGTTTTCAATAAATAAATCTGTAATAAATTGAGGTAGATTCTTTGATCAGAATCATTAGAAACAAAAACAAAAAAAGAGAATCGAGTTCATGGAACTAGTTTCTCAGGAATCATAAAGTATTTAATTATCACAAAATAAATTTCATGGAAGATTTTATAAAAGAAGTTGGTTCTATTTATTGGTGGATTTCTGTAGTTCTGGTTGGTTTGATTCTTAGTGTTTCTGCGAATCTTATTACTAAAAAATTGGATTCCTATAGTAGCAAAAGATCGAAACAAAGAAGAGAGGAAAAAGAGAAAAGAGAACGAGAGGATTTAGATAGAATTTCAGAAATAAGAGGAAGTGATTTAGAAAAAATATTGCAGAGTTCTAATATTCTTTTTCAAGAAATTCAATTAATAAAATATATATCATTAGCTATACTCGCAATACTAATGCCTACCTTTTGGAATTCGCAAGAAACAACGGATATCTATGACGCCATAGTAAAATTATTTTTTGGATTAATGTTTCTCTTTGCTGCGACAGGAGCTTATAAAACTATTAGTAAGACTGAAAAGGAAAGACATATTTTTACAAAAGGAATAGAAGAAGAATAGTATTTAATAATCACAAAATAAATTTCATATGTCAGAGACACGAACACCAATGCAGATAAAGCGAGAATTAAAAGCAAGAGTTAAGGAATTGAAACCACTTTTACCAAGAGGAACGGCTCAGGAAGTTGCAAAAAAATGGAACCTCTCAGATACTTATGTTTATGATGTCATGGCTTCCAGAAGATGGGATTTGAATGTAATAGAATCGTTGATTTCGATTGGTGAGAAAAATCTGAAACGTGCAATTAATGCAGAACAAAAACTAGGAAAGATTCTAGAAAAAAATAAAGCGGCTAAATGATTTTGAAAAATCAAGAAACCGCTTTCACTAAAAATTAAGCGTTGCAAATCTACGCCTATTTTGTATTTAAACCAATATTATAATAACTTTGAAGCAAAAAGTAAAAACTCATGACTAAATTAAATTGCAACTCAGAACTTTTTGATTTGATAGCTGAAATTCAAATTGAAATTGCAGAATCTACAGGTTTAAATGTTAGCATGGAAGATGCATTATTGCTTCGACTAAAGAGCCTTAAAAATGGGAAGAAAGAAAATCAAGGAAACTGGAATCAAGACAGAAATTCGAGAAGATCTATTTGTGAAAGTCACGAAGACAGAAAAAGGAGTTAAGACAGAAATTCAACCTTTCATTTTCAAAATATTGGGAGTAAAGCCTAAGAAAAATAGTTCCTTTGAACCTTTCGATTAGAAAACAAAAAACCCGATTCAATTAGTTTTGAATCGGGTTTTTTGTTTCTAGTTTTTGAAAGTAAAATCTTTGAATCTACAAGCGCCGAAAGCGTGAGTTTAGGATTTAGTGTTCAAGCCAAAAAGCGAAAGGCAGCGACTCTGTAAAACTGAAAGAAAAGCTTTCCTATCCGTTCATCAGCAGCTTCATTATTCCATTCATTCAGGTGTCAGATTGGAAGCTGTTTTTTGCTTTACTCAAATCCATTTACAGCTTCATTCCGTTCCTCCATTCAGCCGTAACGCGCACAGCATCCAATCTTCCACCTTCACTCATTCCATAACTTCAGCAGCTTCTCTCACGCTCGTGAGTAGCTTCATTCCGTTCCTCCATTCAGCCACTCACCAACCAAACGCGCTCCTACTTTCAGACAAACATTTCCCTTTAATTCTTAAAATGTGCTTTCCTTCATACAGACTTCTGCGCTCTATCATCTGCGACTGTGCACAGCTGTAATTTTCTGTCATGCTTCGCTCGCCAGAAAAATTCCACCTGCACACATTCGCATCTGAGATAGCGTAGAAGTCTGCATTCAGTCAGCAATCCTAAAAAGTGCTAGTTTATTTTTAGGTGTTTTTTCAAAACTTCTTTTATGTTTTGTCCTCACTTCTCAGTCAGTCCTGAGATCCGAATTTTTAGAAAAGCTTTGTAGCTGGAGCCGTGTATCTGAGTTTTCCAGTACTAAATTTCTCGTATAATGGTTTTCCAGCTTTTTCGGTTTGTGTTGCTGTGAATCCAGTTCCTCCGGTTCTTTCGTTTCCTGTGTAGAGTGCCAGGGTTACCTCTGCCAGTTTCACCAGTTCGATATTTCGGATTAGTGGCGCTTGCTTTGGATGGTGTTTTTCGTAGTCGGGTTTTAGTACCTGAGTTTTGATTCCATTTTCAGCGGCCCAGTTTTGGGCTAGAGTATCAGCGCCTTTTGCACCTCCATGTAAGAGCATTGTTATTTTTTGCCCTTCTCTGGTTTCTAGTTCTTGGATTGCCTGTTTCACCGTTTCATAGTTGGTGAGTTTTCGGCTTCCTGTGATTAGTAATTTCATGTTTCTAAGTTACGCATTAATTGTATTTTATTCTAGTTTTGGTTTCCTTTTTTGGTATATAATTTTTTGTTATATGTTGCAGATATTAGGAACATATTAGCGAAAAAAAAAGATGAAAAAAGGGTACTAAATATTCTCTTTTTTCTCGCATTGTTTGTATATTTACATATCGGAAGTAAGGAAATAATTACTTCTTTTTAATCACTAAATCTTAAGCAAAAATGAATTTACACAACCACAACCGACGCCAAGTTGGCGAGCATGTTACAGACTTTGAACATGAACTATTCGCTGAGCAGCTAAAGCAAGATAAGCGAGAAATGAGACTAGGTTCTCAGATTACTAAATCAATTACATTACTTCATTCTATCAGCGGTCAATCTTCAACTATGATTTTGAAACTTGAAGACAATCCAATGATAGTACATGAGCAGTATCAATTTTGGAAACAGCTATCAGAATTAAGAAATAAGTTGGATGATTTAGAAGCCGACTTTTTTAAGCATCATTGATGCACATACTATGAGAGAGGAGCGCAGCGGGCCCGCTGCGCTTACTTTAAGAACTTTTTAATCTAGATTTTTTTTTGCGCATCGCCGTTGGTTTTTTGTGCTGCCTTTTTGAGAAAGCGCGAAGACGGGAATTAAGATTCCTATGTCTGAATCTGAAAATAGGTAAGCAGTTGATCGGCTACAAGATCAGAGAACCGAAACTCTAAATTAGGCGTAGGTCACAGCGTTAGAGGTACCGCTCCACAGCGTCACGTGGCGCTAGTCATGCGAGAACAGCAACCCAGAAAACCATTTCAATTTGACTTAGCTAAGTCAAATTGTTGCCTCGATTCCTCGACTTGTACCAAGTGCAACCGCCACGAGGAACGAGGCACTTTTAAACCAATTTTTTAATCACTAAATCTTAAGCAAACATGAAAAATTTAAATCCAAATCTTGACCCAAAAAATCTGATCACAGAAGGAGCCGTAAACAAAATATTGTACATGGTAGGAGAGCCGAGAAACTACCGCCTAGACTTATCAAAAGGTTACTTGAACTTAAACGGAATTACAGCCATCACGAAACCAAAACAAGAATTCCAAGTCATCCCGATTGCAATTAGAGTTCTAGAAGCTGACCTCTTTAAAATGGGAAATAAAAAATGGTGTGAATTCTATTTCTTGAATGAGGAATCCCACGTTTGTTGCTTCATGTTTCATGAATATAGTTTGGAGAATTTCCGTAATCAATTCAAAGAACTTTACTACGATGAAATTTCACCACTCGATGCCAGATGGAAAATATCTTTCATCTCCAAGGAAACAAGCGACGCAGAAAAGAACAAATACTTTATTGCTGACTTCGCCTACGAAATGCTAAAGCCTGATGAAATTTCGATTCAAGCGGAATTGATTTCTCAAATCAAAAAACAATCAACTTACATTTTCAGAAGCGACACAGCCGATCATCCAAGTACTTACAAAATCGGTTACTCGTCACCACAGGAACAAACCGAGGAAGACAAGAAACTAGAAGCTGAGAAAAGACAAAAACTACTCGATGAAGTTTTTCCGCTCCCTGAGAAAAAAGAAGCTGAGAAGCCGACAAGGAAAGCAAAAGCAACAAAAAGTAAAGCTTAATTTTTAGTCATAGGAAGTGAGGAAACTCGCTTCCTACTTTTCAAAATCAATTTTCTAATGACTAGAATAGAATACTTAAAAATGGAAATATCAAAAAAATCGGTAGAATACACAGCAACAGAGAACCGAACGATGCGTGAAATTTTAGCGCAGGAATGGGAGAAACAAAAAGCAGAATTAGACAAACTTTTGATCTCTGAATGTTGTGACGCAAAAATATTGCAAACGAGAGTTCACGGAAACGGAACTGGAATTTGCGAAAACTGCAGACAAGAAGCAGAACCAAAAAAAACATCGAATTGCTGTGACGGTGAAATAATTATGCAAGATTCAAACGGACATGGAAAATGTAAAAAGTGTTTTGAAAATTGTGTCCCAAGTTACGAGTAACAGAGTGTTTGTTTAATAGATGTTGAAACCGTGATTCCAAAAAGTTGGAATTGCGGTTCAATTTTCCAACGAGAAGCAAGAACAGAATAAAAGAAGTTTTGAAAAAACACCTGAAAACAAACTAACACTTTTTAGGACTGCTGACTGAGTGCATGCTTCTACGTTATCTTATTTTTTGAATGTGTGCAGGTGGAATTTTTATGGCGGGCGAAGCATGACAGAAAATTACAGCTGTGCACATTCAAAAATAATAGAGCGCAGAAGTATGTACGATGGAAAGCACGTTTAAGCGCGTTTGGTTGGCGAGTGGCTGAATGTAGAGAAACGGAATGAAGCTACTCGTGAGCGTGAGAGAAGCTGCTAAATGGAGGAACGGAATGCAGCTGCTGATGAACGGACTAGGAAACAGTTTTTCAATTTGTCAGAGTCGCTGCCTTTCGTTTTAAGCTAAACCACGAAACCAAACCCGCACTTTCGGCGCTTGTAACTTGAAACATTTTACTAAAAAAAACAACGTATAAGTTTTTCGTTTTTCGCTACAAATTCCGTAATTTAAAGTATTGTTTCACGCAACCGCCAAGCATGAATTTAGAGACACCGCAACAACAAAATTTAAGTTCCAAGATTTCAGTTATCGAGTTAGATTCTCAAAATCTAGCCACTCAATTTCTAAACTCAAAGTTTTGGAAAAGCTATCTTCATTCAAATTCTTTCAAAGAATCTGTTCAACTTTTTTTTCAAGTTAACTACAAAATGAATTTAAATTCTACCGAGCAGGAACAAGTTCGTAGAATCATAATGAAGGAAGTAGCCAAAGCTTTTGAAAACGGTTTCCAAGATTTAGGTTGACATAGTTTTCTGATTTTTTTGGCGAAGTCAGAAACATAATCTTAGGGTGTCTTGCATCGGCTCTCAGGTGTTCGGTTATTGTTTTGATAATTCAATTAAAGGGAGTTTTTCGTTTTCGGTTTTTTAGAAAAGAGGTGAGAGTCGATGCAATTTTTTTTATTCAAACTTTTAAAACTAGAGACATGGAATTCAAAAAAACTGTTCGTCTGAATCAGGAGGAACAAAATCACCTTGAATCAATTTGTAAGAAACTCGATATCAAAACTGAGAATAAAGTTTTCAAGCATCTTGTTTCCAATTTCAATTACCGAACTCGAAAAATCGAGGAACTGGAATCTCAAGTTGAAAAACTAGAATTTGAAATTTCAAAAAAAGATGAAACGTTGGAATCAGTTCAAGAAGCTTTGAAACTCATTTCTAGTTTTTCCAATCTAAAACTTTGATGTCAAAATTTTGTCTGCAGAAACTGTGACGGAGCAGAGCTGAAAACTATTTGACGGCAAAACGAGCACCGGATCTTTTTGCTCGATGCAAATTTTGACGGCATTTAAACCCGAGTTGCAGATTTCCCAGGTATAAGTTTGCCGTCATTCTAATACCTTATTTCCAAAACTTAAATTTTATAACAATGGTTTTACAAAACTCATTACAGCGACTCCAAGAAATAGAAACCGATGAAAGGCTTTTCTATCCAGTTGCCAATATTCAAATCAATGCACCTTTAGCTTTGATTCAAGTTTCTCTAAAATCAGAAGCGCAAGGAATCAGATTTGCACTTCGAGAAGCTGGACTCGAACCTCCAAAAGTAAAGTATCATATTTCCAAAACTCAAAATCAAGAATCATGAAAACATCAATTCAAATTCAAGATGGAGACAAAATCCGTAACATCAACATGGAAGATTTTTTTTGGAGTTACTGAAATCATAAGCGCACTTTTAGAACAAGGTGACGAGGAAGCTGCTAAGAATATTCTTTTAGAAAAGGATTATGATTTGGAAGACTTAGAAAATTTTATAAATCAGCATCCAGTTTCAAGTGATGATTTAAAAGAATTTATTTCTGGATTAATAGAAAATTCTGAAGAAGAAACTTTTTGGTAAACCATATTTTCCAAAACTCAAAATCAAGAATTATGAAACTCCAAATCTCAAATTCAAGAAACTAATTCAATCACATCTACTAGCACAAAGCTTTTTTTTTTGTTGGCTTTTTTCTAGATTTCGTGAGTGATAAAGTTAAAACCATAGTTTGAAAACAAGGAGATTTTTTAGAATATATTATAATATTGCTATGTGGATATTGGTTTCGTTTCGACTAACTAATTGGTTTTAATTGCATATATGCATGGCATTGTTTTTGCGTGTACGCTTAATGATACCAAAAATATTAACTAACAAAAAACGCCATAAATTGCTTACCAAATTTTTATCAAATCAAATAGTTTTTTTGTAAAACAGACCTTCAATAAGGATGTATTGATCTTATCATAATATCAATACTTTTTGATTTACGTGGATTTTAAATACACGTATTAATATTTTTTTATTCCCTCCATGAAAATTTAATAAGTACTGAACCTACATCATGAACTGATGTAGGGTTACTTATATATTTATTTAACAACATAACATACCATGAGAAAGAATCTTACAACCCTTCTAATGGGATTGCTATTTATTGGCAATACTATTGGACAATCATCATCTAATTTTTTTAACGACATAGAAGTTATGCCCTCAGTTTGTAACAATAATAATGGATCAATTTCAGTAGAGTCTTCAGCAATAAATATTGACTATGAATGGGATGATGGAACGACTGAATTGGTTCGGTCTGATTTAGAGCCAGGGATATATACTCTTATGGGGATAGATGAGAAAGGATGTTCAGAAGAAGTGATACTGAAAGTTCCAAATATAGAAGGATGTACCTTTTTTGCTTATTATGATACTGAGCCTATTGCCGAAGTTGAGGTAAATGATGGATATGGTAGACCATGCGGTTATTATAATTTAATGATCTATATGGGGAATGATTTGGTATCTCCAGATCTATTTAATATCACATGGACAGCTACAGGTACTGCTCAAACGTCTCCACCTACTAGTATAAATTATTCTTCTAACTCTGCTTCAATTCCAATTTATTCAAATGGAACTGAGATTAATCTTATTGCTTATTTACTTGATGTAGAAGGAGCACTTTTAGAGTGTTGCTATCATACTGAAAACATAACGGTAGGAAATGTTTGTAGATTTCGACCACCATTATATGTTCATAAAGCGAACTTTGGAGACACCAATGAAAACAATCTAAAGATGCATGAATTTTTTGTGTATGGAGATGGAACATGTGGAGGAACAACTGATTTAAGAGGCTTTATTATAGATGATAATAATGGAGAATTAATTCCACCGTTAGGTAAAATTAATAATGGAGGATTAGTTAATGCTACTAACGGGTACATCCAATTTTCTAATAATCCATCCTGGGCAAATGTTCCAAATGGTAGTTTTATTACCATTTATGATTCAGGATATATTTATGATGAAAAGACTAAACAAAAAGTTTACTTCTACCCTCAACTAGTGGCACAAGAGGATCCAATGGATAGCAATAACGATTTCAATTATGTAGTTGGGATTCAAAGTATTGGCGAGATAACTCCTAATCCTTATTTCGATAAATATTATTCAGGATGGGATGTTGAACTACAAACTATTCCATATACAGGAACTCAACCTTACTATGCTAATTGGACATATATCTCTACTACTGGAACAGGGGATGCTTTACAAACTCGCTTTCCAGATGGATCATATTGCCATGGTGTAGCACATGGTTCTACTCCATCATCTGTAAGAGAAAACCGATTTGAATTATATATCACGGATCAAATGAATCCTAGTTTTAGAATTCAAATGAATGAGTTGAGTGAAGATGATAAGACAAAATTTAGTGTAGTAGCTACTAATCAACCATTTCAGATAGGTGTTCCAGAAACTCAAGAAATGTTAGCCCTTGTAAATGAATTGCGTACTTGTGGAGATGGTACAAATGGTCTTGGTTTAGCAAGTAATCCTACAAATTCCAATAATATTAATACAGGTGAAATAGCTGAGATTACCTCAGATGGTCTTTCTTTAAATGTTAGTCCGAATCCTTTCCAAGAATACTTAAATATTGAATATCAAAGTACAACAATAGGTATAGGGGAGATACATATTTATAATAGCCAAGGAAAAATTGTAAACAGAACTGAAGTAGAATGTGATATGAATTTCCAATCACAACGAATTGACTTTGGAGACTTTGATGTAAATGGATTGTACTTCATTGTATTTCATTACCCAAATTCCAAAACGAAAACAGCTAAAGCAATTATGCTAAATAATAAATAATGAGAGGAGTTCCTCCTCTCTATTTTTTTGAAGATACCGAAATATTAAAATATCCTAAAACCTATTGAACATAAGGGATTCCTATTCCCTGTTTAAAATTTAATAAAACATGAGAGTTTTTAAACTACTACTTTGCGCTTTTTCATTTTTTTTAACTTCAACTTTATTTAGTCAAACTGAATGTGATGAATATATAACTCCTACGATTACTGATGATATGTTTCTTGGAGAATCATCTCCATGTGATCCTACGAATGGAGCTATATTTACTTATTCTCAATTCCAAAATTCATCAGATGGGATAAATTCTCTTTTTGGTATTCCTACTGATCAAGTAGAGCATAACCTTGAAGGGCAATATGGACAAACAAGTTCGGATAATGTGGTGGATATGTTATCTGCAAGTTTAGGGGATTTAACACCAACAGATTTAGTTGAATGTTTTGATGTGCTTTGTTCTCCTCAGTTGGAACTCACACAAGAATATTTTGATATGTTAATTAATGATTTAGGCAATGGGTCTGGAATAACACAAAGTGATATTGATGATATACTAACTGAAGTGAATGATCCTAATGATCCTGATGCGCCTAGTCCTCCAGTTACTCAATCAGATTTTTTAAATGAGACAGGTAGTTCTATGTCAGGTTTAGGCGGTGATTTATCTGAAACTCTTAGTGAGTTAGGAGATTTGCAGACTATAATTGCAGATGCATTAGGAATTACTCCAGACTGTGCAGATTCTCCATGGGAAATAATATCAGAAGGCCCTGAGATATTTGATCCCTTAAATCCATTTACAGGTGGGGGGAACGCTGAAAAATCAGCTAAGAATAAAATTGGAAAAGAACTTCAAGAAAAGTTAGAAGAGAAAATGGGATCAGTTTTGCAGAAAGCTATGACTGGAGAAGATGTATCTAACCCTAATTGGTTTTTAGGCGAAGTTGAAGGATTGGGAATAGCATCTCCTAGTAATTTAATGCCTAGCCCAAGTGCGACTAATACAATTAATTCAATTCAATCAGGAGTCAATTTATATAATGGTACTGGTTCATTCAGTCTTCCCTTGGATAATATTTCAAGTAAAGATGTATCAGCATCTATTGGAATAAGTGGTTCTCCAGGAGGTTTAAAGGTTGATGACCAAGAAGGCTTATTAGGGTCGAATATGGATGTTTCAGCAGGCGGGAAAGTTACCAGAGTAGTAAAAGGATTACCTGATGAATTTTATGGAGATATTAATGGATTAGCTTATGGTTACAAAAGAGGGATTAAGCCGATAGTCGAATTTACAGGAGTAGATATTGGTTTAGCAGCGGAAGGTCCAAAGTGGTTAAAGAAAATCTACTGTAAAATTTTTCAAATTCTTTTGCAAGACATACTGAATATTAATGTATCGGGAGGATGTTTAATTGGTCCAGGTATGTTGGATCCACTTACTGGATATTTAACTCAAGATCCTTCAACAGGAGGACTTGCGCAGGATTTTTTGGATAACATTGGATTAGGTCAAGTGGCGCAAACTATTAATAAAGAGTATGGAATCGGTAATACTATCGGAAATGCATCATCTAATGTAGCCTTCGAATACAAAATTTTTTGGAAACCACTTCAAGGTAATTATGCTAATCTTCAATTAGTTCTTGTTATAGCATTGTCCCCAACTGTAAAATTAGCTATTGCAATAAATTTCAGAGCTGGTTTAAAAATAATGGACGTACCTTCTGAAGTAGAAATTATCAAAAAAGGGATAGGATATACTCACCTTACAGATGCTTCAAAAATGGTTGGAGAACTTGGAATTGCCCCATTGAAGATTGATAATTTTAGAAATTTGAGTCCTGAGAATAAACTAAAATATTTAACAAAGCAATACAGTACAAAGAAGAGAAGTGACGATGAATTTTTCACTCCTAGTGCTTTTCATTTCCAAAATGTGATGGAAAATATAGGTGGTCTATTTAATACAGATGATGATAACCCATTTCCCATTTATAATACCACACAATTAGATTTAGAACCAGATGAATATTATTATGATTTCGGAGGATATTCAGGTAAATTTTATTTTCAACCAAGGATAACAGAAAATGAACAAGACAGAATAATATTAGTTCCTTTTCAGGATTTTAAAATAAAACAAATTAAGGAAGAACTTCCAAATGGAGACTCTCTTCTTATAGCTTTTACTTTTACCACACCTGAAGGTGTAGTTTATACTTTTGATAAAAAGGCGTATTCTAAGTATGATAATTATAGCCTTCCTACATCTTTCAGATACCCAGAAATCGGAAATGATAATACAGAATTTAAAAAGCCAGAAATGGGTAAAGTGGAATATCCCATTTTTGATTGGTGGATGGGGATAATGCACACAAAAGAAATTCGCAAAGATTATATGACGAATTATTATGTAGAAAAAGGGAAAAAATATATTTCTGCATGGCATGTCAGTAATATTACGTCTAACATCACTAAAGAACGAATTGATTTTACGTACATAAATAGAACCTTAAAATATAACGCTTCTAAAAATTGGTCACAAGAGTTCCCTAACTTTCAAGTGCAAAATAATAATTTTAAAACTAAAGCAGATTCAGATTTTGGATTTGAATTTAAAACAACCGAATGGAAAAAAGGATTTGGTAATTTAACTTATTCTCTCTCCGAAGTTGAAGTTGATGAACTCCTTGTTAAAACAATAGAGAATAAAAGAGGAAAAGAAGCTGTGTTTCATTATGAACAAGATAATGAAAGTATTGTAGGAGGTAGCTTATGTACTAAAATAGAGATTTTCAAAAATGAGAATTTCTATAAAGGATGGACTTTTAATTATGATACTCCTACAGTAAGTGAAACTGAAATAGAATGTAATATTCCCTCTACAAATACAACTAATGGACAAGGACCAGTCTATGCTATTGCTGATGAATATAAATTAGATTTTGATTTAGGGGAAGAAAATCAAAATGGGAGATTCATTTTTAGTTTTCCAATGAAATTTAAAATATTAGAAGACTGTATAGAATTTATCTTTCCAATAAGATTGAAATTTCCAATTAAAGATAGCGATCCAAATGGATACACGTATTTAAATTCTGTATCTGAATTTGGAAGTTTAATGCAGTTAAAGACTCTATTAGGAATTAAAGATTATCAAGAAGGTGCAAGATACAAAGCAGAGAAAGTTCGTAATTTTTTAAGGAATGTTTATGAAATTGGTACACCAGAGCCTATCGCATCTATTGATTATAATGGAGTGCTAAGTGAATTACCTAAACGGTATAGTATTAATCAAGATATATGGGGATATTATAATGGAATTTCTACCTCTAAATCTCCATTTATTACTCATGATTATGAAAGTATTTATGGAGACAATAACGGAAGAAATACAGATCATTTTGCTTTTAAACACCCAAATACTACCATCCAACAATTTGCTGAAGGAAGAGATTGGAAATCTGATTTAGCATCAGCAACCATTGGACAAATCGACCTAATCACCTTAGAGACTGGTGCATATATTAAGTATGATTATAATAGACAACAGATGCCTATTAACTCAGGAAGCTTATTCAGTAATGAAAAAGGTGGACTAAGAATAAAGAGTCTAGCTAGAGGGTCTGAAAATGGAGAGACCAAAACCTCCTATTATAAATATGATAATCCAACGGTGATTAATTTTCCTGTATATATTGCTCAACATCAGATGGATGAGTATTTTAAAGATTTTGAACAAAGAGTTAAATCAGGATGGAAGCCATTGAATGAATGGCAAATGAACAAAGGGGGATATGTAGGTTATGGAATAGTAACGGAACTTATACAAGATGAAGAAATTACTGACTTCGATCCACAAGCAAATTTTACTGGAGATAATGGAAGGGTAGTCCATCATTTTACTAATCCTTCATTGGGAGCTGAATATGCAGCTATTATTCCTGAAACGGAAGGAATACACCTAAGGCAAAAAAGAATATTCAACTTTGGTCTTGATAATTTTACAACCACACCACATAATGAAAGTTATCATTCCCCTTTCGCTCCCTTAATAGTAAGAGATTGGCGATTAGGATTGGAAAACAAAACTGAAGTTTTCAATGCTGCTGGAGAAAAATTAAGTAACGCTACATCTGAATTTGAATTCAGAACCATGAATGTAGAAGAAGGACATGCTTATTTACATTATCCAAAAACTCAGATGTTTCAGTTCATGTACTATGGTTCTGAGAAAGATTTAAATGATGATGCAGCATTAATGAATGTGGTAGATGCAGGAACAGCTTGTTCTCCAAATGTAATTATTCAGGTAATAAGGTTCATTATGAAAAACATACTTACTGAGCATCCATATAGATATATTGATAAAGACTTTTATCATGCGGATATGTATGTAGTTACTGAGAAAGTAGAGGTAGCTTCAAGTGAAAATGAAAATTTTTATTACCATGATAACACTATTTCATCCAATGGGGTTAAGACAACTAATACTTATGAAAGCCAATTTGAGCCTCTTGAAGAAAGAAAACTCGTTTCCACTTTCCAGGAATATTCTTCAGGGCAAAATATTTTGACTGAATATCAATATGCAGACTCTTATGATACAGATTATTCTTTTTTGAATGGAGATATTTTAGGAGAGATGAATTCCTTAAATTATGAAGTTCCTATTGGTCAAAAGACAACTCTAAATAGTGAATTGTCTAATGGAAATCTTATTAATGGAGAATTAGCTAGTGGTAGTTTTACCAACTATCAAAAAATTAGTAATCGTTACGTAGCAGAATCTGTTTGGGGAATTAGAGAAGGTAATGTTGTATTAACAGGACGTTTTGACGCTTATGATACTCAGGGAATTAAACCTCCATACTTACCAAGTGCTTATCGGTTAGCAAAATATGGTACTGGATATGAATTAAGTGACTATGAATATTTTCCGACCATCACAATGGATTGGGATGAAGACTTATTATTACTAAGTCGATCTATGAGTGGATTTACAACGACAAATAGTTATACAGATCCAGATACAGAAGAAGAAATATGTCAACTAAGATCATCTATTGATGTCAATGGCTTGGAGACTAAATATGATTATGACGGGCGAAGAAGATTATTCAAAGTTACTAGTCCAGGAGATTTACAAATCCAGACCACCGATTACGTAATGAATCCATTGACAATTAAGACAACAACTGATTTCGATGATAATGTTACTCCTGACCAAATACAAATACAAGAAATGGACGGTTGGGGTAATCCATTAGCTACCAAACGTTCTCCAATAGATGCAACTCTTACAAGTACTGTATACGATAATTTGTGGAGACCAATTGAGCAAACTCAATTGGGAAGCGGTACAACTACAATAGATTATGAATTTTCTCCATTAGGTAGAGTGATTCAAACTACAGATGCTGTAGGTAATATTTCTAAAGTTGACTATTTAGGTCCTGAAATTCCAGAAGGAGTATTAGAACATGCACCTCCTAATCATGAAGGATATATTTTATTTGCAGGAACAAAAACAATTGATCCTAATGATCATGAATCTTATAATTGGTCTGATGCTTTTGGAAAAGGTACTATTCGAGTTTCGGGAGAAGGAGGAGTAACCATTTCTAAATATGATAATAAAGAAAGAATATCCAAAATATTTAATCCTATTGGTGAAAAATACGAATATGAATATAATAAATATACTGGTCAACTTGCCACAAAGAAAATACCAGGCAAAGCTGTAGAGCAATTTTGGTATGACAAGAGTATGCGTATGGTCGCCAAAACTGATGCAGCAAACAATATCATTCTTGACTATGATAATGTTTATAGATTAAAAGACATTCATACAGGTACTTCTCTTCCAGCAGCAAGTCCTATAGGTTCAGAACCAATAAACGAAGGAGATGCTGATGCTTTAAAAGATAAACTACTTTTGGAAAATACTTATGTACCTCAATCCACCTGGATGGAACAAGTGAGGGAAGGAATTCTAAGAGATGGCGGGGTAAATGGGACTAAGACAATGGTATATGGCTTAGATGATTATGGTAGAGTAGAAAATGTTACCTCTACTTATGACACCGATAATGAATATATTGTAAATGAAACATTTGCACCACTTACTGCAGCAGGTCTATCTGAGAAAGTTAGGAAAACAGTTACTGCTCCAGGTATCGAAACAACATTGGATTATCAATTTATATTTGATAAAATCCTAAGAACGACTCATACTAATCTTAAATTAAATGACCCAAGTCCAGATGGTATTTATAAAAATATAGAACAAATTGTATTTAACCCTCAAGATCAAGTAAGCCAGAAATTGATTGGAGGAACTACAAACGCAAATCAATATTTACAAACTGTAGATTACTTTTACGACGGTGCAGGAAAGTTAATTAGAATTAATGATCCTCTAGAAAATGGATGTGTAAATGAAATTGAAGTCTGTCAATTGTATTGGGGAAGTGCAGCTAAAGGCTTGGATTTTAATGCTGCTGCCTGTGGATTAGTAAAAGGTATTTCTTTAGATGGTGTCCTCTATGAATTTCCTAGTCCAATGGAGCCTAATGAAACTGCTGCTATGGAAGCATTTATTAATGCAAAATTAAATGAACTAAATAAACAAGGTACTGCTGAAATTCACTATCAAAACTTTTCAGGAATTTCCTCTGATTTTCATATTTCTATAATGAAAACAGATGTGGTCTCAGCTGAAATTGTATTTCAAAATACTACGGATTGTACCTTTGCTTTGGAATCCAAGGATTGTTGTATCATTACTGCTATTGGGCAAGATGGAGACTTTCCATTATCACAGACTTATTCCAATAATCCTGATTTATTTTTTGAAGAAATTACATACAATGGAATGGATATTTCTTTAATTGAAATAGCAGGAAGTTGTACTGCAGGCTTTATCCGAAATCATTATAAGTACGATGCAGATCATAGGTTAAAACAAGTACAAAATCAATTGTTTAGTCCTGAATTAATTGGCGATGCACTTTCCTCATCGTACTCTTATGATTTGGCTGGAAATATTATGAGTCTTAATCGAAATGGTTGGGTACCAGAAGGAACGACACCTGAGTTCACAGAGGTAGATAACCTAACTTATACCTATGTAGAATCTGAAGATCCAATACTACAACCATTGGGATACCATACCTCTGAATTAGAAAAAGTAGAAGACGTAATAGACGTTAATGCTCAAAATTATAACCAATATGCTCAACCTCATGGTTTTGGAAAATTGGATAATATTTCAGAATATACACATGATGCATTAGGAAGACTGTTTTCAGATACTGGAAAAGGATTAGGAAACGTTTCATATAATTTATTAAATTTGCCTGAGTCCATTGGTATCAATAATGGAGGTATCGAACATCAATATACTTTTGGTGGAGAGAAGATTAAGAAAACAGGCGCAGAAGGCGACCGATACTATATAGGGGGTATTGAATATAATGATGCAGGTTTAGAATTTATTAATATTCCAAATGGTAGAATACTAAAAGAAGTACAATACCAATATAATTTAACTGACCACTTAGGGAATGTGGTAGTAATGTTTGAAGATAAAAGTGGAGATGGCGTTATACAAATTGAAGAGCAAGGCGGAAATGAAGTGCTTCAAAGGAATCACTATTATAGTTTTGGAATGAGAGTGAATGCACCTGGATTAATTAATAATGGAGGGGCGAAAAATAAGTATCTGTATAATGGCAAGGAGTTAGCGGATGATTTTGGACTAGATTGGCATTACTATGGGTTTAGAGTTTATGATGCGGCAATTGGGAGATTTCCAAGTATAGATCCAATTGCGGATAATTTTGCATTTGTAAGTGGTTATAATTATGCGGAGAATAGTCCGATTGCACATATTGATTTATGGGGTTTACAGAAACATGCAGCGCCAGGGGCAGAGAATGAGATTTTATTACCTAAAGAAAAATTTAGTTATCAAGGTGGTGCTAAAACTCCTACTTTTAATCAGGATAACGGCGAGATTAAACAATATGATAATCCAACTGCAGATTATTTTGCAAAGTTTAAGAGTTCTGAACTAGGTGCCGAACGACTTCAGTATAATATTGCAAATAGTGTTTATGTTGTCGTGCAAATGCCTTTTTATGGAAGAGGAGATATTGTTCCAACATTAGATGGACATGGAGTTACTAAAGGTAGTGAAGAGGGAATAATGACATCTCTGGAAGGGTTTATGTTAATCGTTCCAAGTCCTAAATTACCTATTTCTGCGGCAGTAGGAGATGATGTTGTTGTGATGGGATTTTTATCGAACAGAAAAAGAGTTCCGAAAAATGAAGCATGGTCGAATTTAACTAATCCTACTTCAAAAGGTCACCAAAAAGGTGGAACACTTATTAGAGAAGGAGATAATTATCTTAAATTTGGTCCAGAGGGTTTTACTAAAGATCCTTTGCCAACTACACACACATCAACGGGTAATCCTTCAAATTACATGGAAAATCCTCTTGAAAACATGGGAAGACTCTTGAATGATAAAATTAAAGATATGCCTGATCCAGGAGGTGGTTAGGTCTCAAAAATTAAATTAAAAACATGAAAGAATTTATTTGTAGTATCTGTGGAAATTTGCATAAATATTATGGTAGTATGAGACTTCCTGAGCCTCAAATATTAGGCAGTATGTCAAAGTCAGAAAGAGAGGATAGAGTTGAACTTCATGGGAAGTTACATATAGTAGATAGTAAAATACTACTAACAAAAGCTAACCTGAATCTGAAAATTAATACTATGGATATATCTATGCTTTGGGTTGTATGGGTAAAATTAGATATACATGAATTTATCAACAAAACTAAAAATGTGAGTAGCGAGCTTGTTAAAATGAAAGGTGAATTGGTTAGTGAAATACCAAATTATGAGAATACAATTGGTACAGGAGTAAATTTATTTTTTCATTCAATAGATTTAGAAAAGAATCCTCAAGTGGAAATTTTGAATAAAGAAACTAAATTAGAGAAAGACTATCATAATGGATTCTCCATTAATGATTTTAAATCTTGGATGGAGAAAGTTTTATACCACCCGCTGTCTAATACAAAGCAGACTGACGATTAAAAGGAGCGCTGCTCGTGTTGACTTTAAAGTAAACATACGACAAAAGGTAGCGGACTTAGTCCGACAGTCTACAAGTCGATGGGGACAAAACGCAAAGCCGCAAACAGGAAACTATTTGCGGCTTTGGCTTTGCTATTTTCATCTGTTCATTACATAAGCATATAAGAAACTTGTTAGTTTTAAGCTAAATAATAGTTTAATCTTTCTATGAAAAGATTATTTTTGTAACACAATACAAAAGTTATTTTTTATGAAAAATATTATTTCTACCATACTCATTCTATTATTTGCATTTTCTTTGCATGCTCAATCCTCAGAGATTAACTGGGAGAAAACATTCAAAGAAAAAGGAACAAAATATAATAATTTAAGACCAATTGGTCATACAGACAAACACTATTATATACTAAATCAGCCAAGGAAAAATCAAGATATAATTCAATATGACTTTAATCATAAATTAAAAAAATACACGACATTAAACTTAGACAAGAACATTAAAGTCAATCAATTAATTAATACTGCATCAGGTAACTATCTGCTTTTTTTTAATGAAAATAAAAAGGGAAAAAATATAGTATTTCATGCTTCTAAAGTAAATACGGATGAAAGTGTAAATACTAATATACACCAAATATTTACTTCTAATTCTAAAAATACTGAGTTCCTTAATCCAAAAATAGATGAACCTATAATGTCTTCAATGCTTTATCAAGTGAATAATGTTCCTCTTGTTAAAGATCAAGTTGGAATATTTTTAAGTAATAATCGAACAAAGGTTCTTTATGCAAATACAAAATATAATCAAGAAAAAGGTAAGGCAAAAGGAGATGAGAAATATCATATTGTTGTATTAAATGACCAATTGGAAAAACTTTGGGAGCGTAATATCGAATTTCCTTTTTCAGCGAAAAGAGTAGAAGTCAAACAATTGGAAGTTACTAACTCAGGGGAAGTATATATTTTAGCTGCTATAAAATTAAAGAAAATAAGAAAAGGTATTTTACCAAAGTCTGATTTTGCGATATACAAGGTTACTGAAGACAATGAGCTTACACCAATTATTCTTCAGGTTGAAGATGTGTATCCGAGTCATGCTATGATTTATCCTCATATAGATGGTAATCTTTTTGTGGGTGGTTTTTTTACTCAGGATGGCACTAAAAAATTATTGCGACAACATGGTGTTTTTATGGTTAAGTATGATGTGGACGGAAATGAAGTATTCCAAAAAACAGAACTTTGGAAGGATGACTTTTTTACTCAATTGAAAAAGGAGTTTAAAATAAAAAAGAAAGGAAAAGGTTCATTAAATACGGAAGAGTATGATTTACGTATTGGTGATATTCACATAGATAATAAAAATGAATCTATCTCTTTTGTTTCTGATTACCTTCTTTTTAGAGTTAATAAATCTGGTAATAAAACGAGTAGTACTCGCCAATTAATCATTACTTCCTTTTCTTTTTCTGGCGATCACAGATGGACGACTTCTATCAATAAAAGAAGTTTTACCTCAATTCCTGGAATTGCTCCATTAGATTATTTTTCTGTTTTAAACGATGGGAAAATATATTTGATTTTTAAAGATGAAAAAACTTCAAAAGAACTTAAAAGTTTTAAATTTAAAGGAAAGCAAACGGCAGATTTCATAGACGTGGCTATTATTAATACTGATGGAAAAATAGATTCGCAGGTAACTATTTTTAACTCGAAAGAGACGAAAACTAATTTTCATCCGAGGTCTTCTAAGCATATAGGGGATGGACTTATTCTACTCGATGGTGGAGGCATTAAAGAGAGAGTTATGGGGACATTTTCATTACCCAATACTTCTAACTAAGCGATTGTTTATTGGATTGCTCCAATAAACGTTTGACTGTATTTCTATGAAATTGCTTCCCTCTAACAGTTTTAAACCCATTAGAATTCAATTGCATTGCAATCGCTCAAAAACTCATATCCGCATTCTTACATTTGGAAATAATCTTCATTATTTTTTGACTCATCGAATTGGTAGAAATGTTATTTTTAATTTTTTCCAGTCCTAATCTTCTGCCATGCGCAGTCAAATTTTGAGTATTTCCAAATTTAACTCATTTTGATTTCTTGGCTTTAAAAGCAGATTTCAGTTGAATTGAATGCAATTTCTTTTGTCCCTGCTGTTCGATACAAATCAGACTGACAATTAAAAACCTCGCTGCCCCGCTGTCCAATACAAATCAGACTGACAATTAAAAGGAAAGCTTGCTTGTGTGAACTTAAAGTTCACATACAGCAAAAGGAAGCGGATTTTATCCGACAGTCTACAAGTCTGTGGGGATAAAAACACCGAAGCCGCAAACAGGAAACTGCTTGCGGCTTTGTGGTTTTCCCAAAAAATGAATTTCGCATAATAGCCAGAGAGCGAAAAAAATTAGATATTTCCGCTTCTGATCCTATGCTTCTAACTACTTTTCTCCTACCTTTTACGCACTCATTTTTTAAAAAGCGAAATTATGAAACAGGTCATCAAATCCGTAACTCTACTTTTCCGAAAGCACAATATTAGTTATGAGCAATCCAAAAACATTTTTAAAGAGGTTCATAAAAACTTGGAACTCAAACCTAAGCCTTCCAAAAACAAGGGAACGGTCAAACGACTCTCCAGAGCCGAGCTCGAAAGTTTCATAAATGCAGCTTTCGACAAAGCTGCAAAGGTTGGTTTGATGATGATGGCCCTTTATGAAACTGGATGCCGAGTTGATGAATTTTGTAACCTGGAAACCGAAGACATTTATTTTGACGAAAAGAAAATTATTGTCAAGTCAGGAAAAGGGTAAGCATCCGACCAACCACATCTTGCACCTTCACCTAACGCAATCTAACTTTGC
>CAYGRM010000053.1:0-24341 GCA_964352225.1 uncultured Saprospiraceae bacterium
GCCGTATCCACCGCCACGGTTTCCACCGCCGCCGTAGCCACCACGACCACCGCCACCACCACGATTCTCACGAGGTTCAGCTTTTTTAACAACAATTGTACGACCATCAAATTCTTGGTCATTCAATGCATCGATTGCAGATTGTGCTTCATCGTCGTTAGACATTTCCACAAAACCGAAACCTTTTGATTTTCCAGTAAATTTATCCATAATGATTTTTACGGAATCAACAGCTCCATGAGCTTCAAATGCATTTTGTAAATCCGACTCTCTTGTGTCGAAATTTAATTTAGCTACAAAAATATTCATATTATAAAAATTAACTATCCCGAGTTAGTTCGAGATACTGTAAAAAAATCTATTAGTTGAAAAACTAAGGAAGGATAAAAGAAGACCTAAAAGAGGAAGTTGATAACCTAAGAACTTAATAGTTCGTTACAAATATACACTTTATAATGCTGTTTTATACCTTTTTTACGATTTTTATTCAAATGTCAATTGGATGTTTTATTGGGGAAAATATGGTCAGATGTTCAAATTTTGAAATTATGGGAAAAGAAAAAACAGTATTCAAATCTCCTTTTTCTTGGATTAATTAAATGGTTGGTTCAATTAAAGCAAACTCATTTTAATACAAAGTATTTAATAGTTTTAATTTTAAACTTTGAGGATGAATAGAATGTTGTTACTCCCGAAAATAATTTGATTGCTAAATTGCAAATCAATAATTCATAATCCTTAATTTTTTTACCTTTGAGCCCATGCAATTATCCGAAATAAACAAAGAACTCACCAAAGTTTTAGAACTTTTGCAAATAGAGAAACAGGAAGATTTTGATCGTTTTCGAGAACAAGTTTTAAAACTTTCGCTCAAAGAAAAAAGAGAAAAAGGATTAACCTGGCATCCTGTCCTCATCAAAAAAGAAGGTTTTACTTTTGGAGATCGAGCTTTTGTAGTTTTGGAAAAGACGAACCAGTTTAATGAGCCTCACCGTTTCAAATCAGGAACTCCGGTTGAAATTTTTTCCATAACAGATAATAAAACAGTTAGTAGTAAAGAGCAACGCCTCAATGGCATCATTCAGTTTTTAAGAAAAGATCAAATGAAGGTGGTACTCAATACTCAAGATATTCCAAATTGGGTACACTATGGAAATGTTGGAGTTGATTTATTATTTGATGAACGGACTTATGTTGAGATGGAAAAGGCGATGAAAAAAGTCATCAAAGCTAAAGGAGATCGTCTGGCAGAATTGAAAAGTTTATTTTATAATCAGCATGCTACTCGTTTTGGAGATTTACCGATTATCCATCATGATTATCTAAATGATGCTCAAAAAAGCGCAGTCCAACACATTTTAGCAGCTAATGATATTTCGATTGTTCATGGCCCTCCTGGAACTGGAAAAACTACTACCATCGTTCATGCAATTAAATTGTTATGTGAAACTGAAAAAAGTGTTTTAGTTACCGCTCCGAGTAACGCAGCAGTCGATTTGTTGGCTGAAAGATTATCCGAAAAAGGATTAAGCGTAGTTCGAGTGGGGAATATTTCTAGAGTGGATGAGTCTCTTTTAAATTTAACTTTAGAGGCTCAGTTAGCTGCTCACCCTGATAGCAAGCACATCAAAAAAGTAAAAGTTCAAGCCGCTCAAGCTCGAAAAAAAGCAGGCAAGTATAAGCGAAATTTCAGAGGGCAACAACGAGAGGAACGCAGAGATAATTATCGAGAAGCACGCGAATTAGAAGATTGGGCGAAGGCTTTGGAAGAAAAATTATTAACCGAAATTCTACATGGTGCGCAAGTGGTAGCCTGTACTTTGGTGAACACCGTGCACTCAGTTTTAGATCGGTTAAAATTTAGAACTGTAGTCATTGATGAAGCTGCTCAAGCATTGGAACCCGCAACTTGGATTCCGATCTCGAGAGCCAGTAAAGTGGTTTTAGCGGGTGATCCCTTCCAATTACCTCCAACAGTAAAATCATTTGATGCTAAAAATAAAGGACTTGGAATTACATTGTTAGAAAAATGTGTAGAGCAATTTCCAGAAGTTAATTTTCTCAATGTCCAGTATCGAATGAATAAAATGATTATGGATTTTTCAAATACACAATTCTATGATAATCAGCTAGTTGCCCATGATTCAGTAGCAGGCTGGGAATTGCCAAAAGGTGATATTTCGCCAGTTATTTTTATCGATACCGCAGGGGCAGGTTTTAATGAAGAAATGAACCAAGAGACGCTGAGTAAATTTAATTCAGGGGAGTATTTTATTTTTCGAGAACATTTTTTACAATTCATTAATACTCTAGCGGAGAATGAATTAGAAATGCCATCGGTCGGAATTATCACACCCTATCGCTCTCAGATTATTTATATGAAAGAACAATTTGAGCAGGAAGAGGAACTGACAGCATATCAGGAATTCGTCACGATTAATACCATCGATGGCTTCCAAGGTCAAGAGCGAGATGTGATTTATATTTCATTAGTTCGCTCCAATGATAAAAATGAAATTGGTTTCTTAAATGATTATCGGCGGATGAATGTAGCGATGACTCGAGCCCGTAAACAGCTTGTTGTAATTGGTGATTCTGCAACCATTGGACAGGATGATTTCTATGGAAAATTCATTGCGTATGTGGAAAAGAATGGAGGTTATCGATCAGCTTGGGAATTTATAGGCAGTTAATTACTCTAAGTTCTTCTTCATCAACTTTGACATCTAACACCATTTTACAAAAATAAATCCCGAATCTTCAAGTTGAAAATTCGGGATTTATTTTTTTTAAGATAATTACCAGTCACCTCTCCCTCGCCTTTGGTCTTCTTCCTCAGGCATGGAGGTATTTCCTATTCTAAAGTTTCTAAAGTTATAAGTGAAATTTAGCATGATATAGCGAGTCAAAGTATTTACCTCGATATCTTCAATATAAACTTCGGTAATATTTCGAGAGATTGAAGTATTTTGATTGAGTAAATCAAAAGCAGAAATAGCAATTTCTCCCAACTGATCTTTAAAAACTTTTTTTCCAATACTCAGATTCCACAACCAATAATTTTGATTAAAATCATCGGATAAACCATTATATAATTGGTGGTTTAAATTAGTTCTGAAAACTAAACTCTTTCCAATAATCCAATTAAATTTTGCTTGAGTGCTTTGAGTGATATAATCGTTATCACCGTCAGTACTTAGGGTATTTTTTACCGTAGTAAAACCTGATCTGGAAGAAATGGTAAAATCAACTTTGTCTGAAATATTACTGGCTAAAACAATTCCTCCTTTGAAAGAACTATTTCTCGATTCATTGATTGCTCGATTAATCTGACTAGGAGAATTGGAATAGTTAACTCCTAAATCAAAGTTCAGGTTTGATTTAATTTTGGATATAGGAACACCATAAGTTAGGTAAGTTCTTAAATCAAAATAACCATCTAAGTTAATAGGTTGCGAGAGTTGAGCACCGGGAGATAAATCAATTTCATCAAAAATAGGGTCGGTTGTTTCTCTCAGATAAAGTTGATTGCTAATATAATTTTGCTGAAAACTACCACCAATCAAGGCGAAAAATACTCTCGATTTTTCCACGTTCGTTTTTTGATAGCGAGCAAAGAATCGATGCGAAACAGACTGATTTAAATCGGCATTTCCAATAGACAATTGCAATGGATTAGTATTATCCAAAACGGTTTGTAATTGATCCGCAGTTGGAGAGGTAGTATTAGAACGGTACATAAATCTAAAATTTTCTTGTTGAGATTTGGTCCATCGAATCATGGCAAAGGGTACAAAATTTAAGAAGTCCTTTGAAATGATATTTGCTGGATTTGGAAACGTCTCTTCTCCATTTAGCTGAGCAAATTCCACTCGAGCACGAGTAATCAACATGAATTTTCCCTGCCGGTAGTTGTATCCAACTCCACCCGTATGAGTTATATAATTATTGGAAAAAATATTTGAAAGAGCATTGTTAGGTAAAGTATAATCCTGAGTACTTTCTGAAAAATCATTAGTCGTTTTATCCGAATCTTCTTCTTGATATTCTGATCGATATTCTATCATCAGGCTTTGTCCTTTGCCAATTGGTTCGGTATAGGAGATATTGGAAGATAGGTTCCAACCTTGCAAATCTAGATTCGAAAATTGATTTAAGGTGTCAGAAAAGGGTGGTGGCTCAAAATAATCGTTATGTGATTCTAGATAACTTTCCCCTCTTTTATCATTGTAACCCATTCCTACATTAAGCGAAATCGTACGACCTCTTTTGGGAAAACTATGACGAAAAAGGAGGCTGTTGGAAAAATTTTTCCCAGATAAATCTGACCGAATATTATTGTCAGTTTGGTTAATTAGTTCATCTCCTAACAATGTATTTCCAAAGACACTTTCTTTTCCATTATTATTTTGCCAGCTTATTCTCGGACGCATGATGATGGAGTTAGCGGAATCAATTTTATACTCAATTTGCATATTCACTCGATGATTAAAGTTCTTAGTGAAACTACCACTTTCTTCATCATAAAACTCACTAACTTCCTCATTATCAATGAATTGCCTTAGGAGATCTTCCTTGGAATCGTTTTCAGAATTGTTAAAAAAGTAACTTCCCGATAAGTCTAATTTCTCTCCGATTTTATCTGAATAATTTAATCCAATAGCATGAGTCGTAGCAACTCCACCTTGCTGTTGAACAAGGAAATCATTGACAGAACCACCTCCGCCGCCTCTTCTTCCACCACCTCTTCCACCACCACCTCGGCCACCTCTTCCTCTTCGACTTCCGCCGGATCCAACTACGCCAAGTAAATCTTCTGAGGAGAAATTTTGGATATTGATATTATTGCTTTGACCAATTAATGAGATACGCTGATCTCCATTAAAAATGCTGAAGTTTCCTCCCACTTGATATTTATCCTCATAACCATATCCCGCCTGAGCTTTTCCAAATTGACCAGCGCGCATATTTTTTTTAGTAACAATATTCATCGTTTTGGTAGTCTCTCCATCGTCAAAACCAGTAAAATTTGCTTGGTCGCTTTTTTGATCAAATACTTCAATTTTAGAAATTACTTCAGCAGGTAGATTCTTCAAAGCTGCCGAAGGATCATTTCCAAAAAAAGGACGACCATCCACGAGTACTTGTTGTACTTTTTCGCCTTGGGCTTGTACTTCGCCATTTTCGATAACGACACCGGGCATTTTTTCTACGAGTTCTTCTGCCGAGGCATCTTTTAAGGTTTTAAAAGAGCTAGCATTGTAAGAAGTTGTATCACCTGATTGGGTTGCAATGGGTGCTTTTCCTTCGACGATTACTTCCTCTAGATTAGATGTGGATTCTTGTAATTGTATTGTTGGTAAGATTAGGTTTTGAGTAGTGAGTGAAATTTCTTGCTCGAAGTCAGCTAGACCAAGAAAGGATACTTTTATTTTATAACCGCCCGTGGGAACGTTTGTTATTTCAAAATTTCCTTGGTCATCAGTAACTCCAGATTTGACTTGTTCACCCCAAATTTGATTAATGGAAATATACGCACCTGGCAAAGGAGCATCTGAGGAGTCAATAATTTTTCCAGAGATAGCACTTGACTGGGAAAATATGGAAAAGCTTAAAAGTAAAAAGCTAAAAGACAGTAGCAGGTTTTTCATCAAGTATTTGATTTTAAAAAAATGTTTTTTTGAAATTAAGTTGGTAAATATAGCTATAGTCTTTGATGCTTTTTCCAAAAAGAACTTGCTCTATCTCTTCAAATAAAAAACCGCTTCCCTCGGATGAAGGAAGCGGCTTTAGTTCAAACTAATTGGAGTCTGAAATATTAATTTTAGTTGATTGAAATTAACTCAATTTCATATAGTGAAGCCATATTAAAACTTGGATCTGGAAATTGAGGAACCAACGTATTTTCTCTAAATTTTGCGGTGAAAATGATTTCTTTTCCTGCTTCTTCAAATTCCTCCTTAACGCTCTCAGGAATGCCATAAATCGTAATTGATTTGTCATCGGGGTATTGAGTTTGAATAGCGTATTTTTGGAAGCAATCCATATAAATCATGGTGCCTGCAATGTTTTCCATGACAAATAAACAACCGATTTCACAATCAATTTGATTAAAATCTTCTTTTTCCTGTTTGGAGCAGCTGAATAATACTAAAATACTTAAGATTAGGAGGATGGGTAAGTTTTTCATTGATATATTTTTACAAAAATAATAAGTGTCTACTTATAAAGACTTAATATTTTGTTAAAAGGTTGGGTGGATATTTATTTAAATAGAAAATTGCTTTTAGGTTAGGTGGTGGGTAATCTACTCAATGGGTTTTGGCAATTTTTTTAAAATAATAATCTTGGTATTTTATTTGTCTTTAGTATTTGATACTTATCTCCCATTAGAATTTCACTTTTTTCTTACAATTTCCCCTCATAGATTTTTTAGCCAAAAAATATTATGAGAAGTTTCTACAATATTATCTTATCGATTTTCCTTTTTCTATTTTTCCAAGATTCGCTTTTTTCTCAAGACCTTTCAGGAACTTGGAACGGACATTTTTCACTTAAGGGATCAGCCAGGCATTGGTCTTTTGAATTGGAGATGGAACAAGACCATGCTGAGATAAAAGGTATTGGAAAACAAATCGAATTGTCAAAGAATGATCAATCTCGAAATATTAATTCCACCTTCACCATTGGTGGCAACTTCAATGGTCAATATCTGAGTTATGATATGGAAGAAGTTTTATTTTTAAAATCTTCTAATGGACAATGCCTTTCCACCTGTGAGTACAGATTCAACGAAACGCTATCGAAATATCAATTTATCGGTGAGTGCCATCGCAATGGCGTTTTTTATAAAAATAATCAATACTTTCCTGATCATTCTTCCTGCCTAGTTCCTGCAATTACTGCGGTTGTCTTTGAGAAACCCAAAGATATTAATGGTCGAAAAACGGAAACGGTGGAAACAGTTTTGGTGAAAAACCAAAAAGTAACTATTAAAATCTGGGACAATGATAAAGTAGATGGTGATGTAATTTCGCTCAACTTAAATGGTATTTGGATTCTTAAAAATTACCGATTGAAAAAGAGTGTAAAAAATATCCTGATAGACTTGCCAGAAGACTCTAATGAACTAATTCTTTATGCTGAAAATTTAGGAAAAATTCCTCCAAATACTGCTGCCATTTCGATTTGGAATGGAGATCAGGAAATCAAAAGTCTGGTGCTAAATTCAGATAAAGGAAGAAGTGAAGCGATTAAGATTTTGAAATATTAAATAATAAATCATTCTGTCAAAATTTTGTTTTCCTTTAGAAAGTCTAAAATAGAATTTTTGAAATTGCTTTTTCTAAAGAGAACCCTCAGGTGGAACAAGATCAACTAATTTCTACAATTTTTGGCGCTAAAGATGAAGTGAGTTACATCAGTCATAATGATAAAATTATAGCAGCACATGAACGAGCGATGGAAAAGATTCCAGCATTGTATGAAAAATTTTCTAAAGGACTTCCCACAGGAACTCATTTATTAATCAAATTCCCTTTCGAAAATGAGGAAGAACAAAGAGAGTGGATGTGGGTCGAAATAGTAAAGTGGGAAAAAGATATGGTACAAGGCTTACTCCAAAATGAACCACATCTCATCAAGGATTTGAAAGCAGGACAAGAAATACCTAAGCAAATTGACGAGATGTTTGATTATCTAATTTATTATCCAGATGGTATCGAGGAAGGAAATGAAACTGGGAAAATAATGCAAGAAAAAAAATAAGAGAGAATAGAAATCTAGAAAGTAATTGTAATCCTTATCACTTAATTTGACTTTCAACATTGTCAACTTTGCATCACAAATTTTATGTTGAAAACATTATTATATTATTTTCGTTCCATAATCAAAATGAAAATTTTTATGTTAAAAAGTAATTATATTTGTCTCACAAAAAATAAATAATTGAGAATCACTCCAATCATCTTAGCCTTTTATATGCTCATCGGTAGTCTAATCCCCAAGACGGATTTTAGTCAGTTGTTGCATGTTTTTGATTTGATAGAGGATTATCAAATTCATAAAAAAACGGCTGACAAAATTGGAGTAGAATTTTGTTTAGTAGAATTTGTTATGGTTCATATCTTTCCATGTGATGAGCACAAACATGATGATACTAATCCTGAAAATCTACCTTGTCAATCTGCACATGTTTCTGTTTTACTTTTTGTAAATGATATAATTTCAGAAAAAAATGATATTTCATTTCCATCCTTTTTAAATGAACTATCTTTTCAAAATAATTTTTACCTCACAGGGTTTATCAAATCCTTGATTCATCCTCCTTCCTTCAGTTAATTATCATTTTTAGGAGTGGTCTTTTTTCTCTGACCACAAGATTTACAACCACATATTTACATTTTGGATAAAAACGTATTCATGCGTTTAGCTCTAAATTTCATTTTAATAATAATTTAATATGATAGATCGAATAATTCATTTTTCGATACATAATAAATTGGTGATTAACCTTATGGTAATTGGGTTGATAGGCTGGGGAGTTTATTCTCTAAAGCATTTGCCGATTGATGCAGTTCCCGATATCACCGACAATCAAGTTCAGGTTATCACCAATGCTCCAACCCTTGCAGCGCAAGAGGTAGAGCAATTAATTACCTTCCCGCTGGAGATGGCTTTAGGTAATATTCCAGATGTGGTAGAAGTGCGTTCTATCTCTCGATTTGGACTTTCGGTGATTACGGTCGTTTTCGAAGAAAGCACGAGTGTTTACCTCGCTCGGCAATTAATTGGAGAAAGAATCAAAGCTGCGGAAGCTGATATTCCTAGCGGTTTGGGACAGCCAGAGATGAGCCCAATTTCCACGGGACTTGGGGAAATTTATCAGTATGTGATTTATGCGGATGAGGAGCATAAGGATGAGTTTTCATCAACAGAACTGAGAAGTATACAAGATTGGGTGGTGAAGAGACAATTGACTGGAGTAAAAGGAGTGATAGAAGTCAATAGCAGCGGTGGACATATGAAACAATATGAAGTTGCCTTTAGTCCCGATAAACTCAAAAGCATGAATGTAACTCTGGAGGAATTATTTCACGCTATCGAAAATAATAATGCAAATACCGGTGGATCATATATTGAGAAAAAAGAATACACCTATTTTATTCGGGGAGAAGGTCGATTAAATTCGATGGAAGATATTGAAAATGTAGTGGTGAAAAATATTAGTGGAATCCCCATTTTGGTAAAAGATGTTGCTCAAGTACAAATTGGTCATGCGCCAAGGTTTGGTGCGGTAACGATGAATGGAATTGGAGAAGTTGTAGCTGGTCAGGTGATGATGCTCAAAGGGGAAAATTCTGCAGAGGTAACTGAACGAGTCAAGGCAAGAATGGAGCAAATCAAGAAATCTCTGCCCGAAGGAGTTGTCATTGAACCATACTTAGATCGATCAAAATTAGTGAACAGAACCACCAGAACTGTCATCACAAATTTAGTAGAGGGAGGACTGATTGTCGTTTTTGTATTAGTCTTGTTATTAGGAAATTGGCGAGCGGGATTAATTGTGGCTTCGGTGATTCCGTTGGCCATGTTATTTGCGATTTCGATGATGCGAGTATTTGGCATTTCTGCTAATTTGATGAGTTTAGGAGCAATTGATTTTGGATTAGTAGTTGACGGAGCGGTGATCATTGTGGAAGCAATTCTACATCATTTGGGGATTCGAAAAGCAGGAGAACAACTTTCAGTAGAAGAAATGAATCAGGAGGTTTATGAAGCCTCCACTAAGATTCGCCAATCAGCTGCGTTTGGAGAAATTATCATTTTGATTGTTTATTTGCCGATACTTTTATTGATTGGCATTGAAGGAAAAATGTTTCGACCGATGGCACAGACAGTTAGTTTTGCCATTTTGGGAGCATTGATTCTATCCTTAACTTATGTACCGATGATGTCGTCTTGGTTGTTGAAAAAGAAGATTTCGAACAAGAAAAATATCGCAGATCGGATCATTAGTCTTTTCTATAGAGCCTATCAACCGTTTCTTCATTTTGCTTTAAAATTCAAAGTTGGTTTCTTATTGGCAACCATTGGACTTTTTGTAATTAGCTTGTTACAATTTAGTCGATTGGGTGGAGAGTTTATTCCAACTTTGGAGGAAGGGGATTTTGCTTTGCATCAAATTTTGCCTCCAGGAAGTTCCATCGCCAAAGGTGTTGAAGTCTCTGCTGAGTTGCAAAAAATTCTTTTGGAAAATTTTCCCGAAGTAGAAAAAGTAGTTACCAAAATCGGTACTGCGGAGATTCCTACCGATATTATGCCGCTCGAAGCAGGAGATATTTTTGTGATTTTAAAACCAAAATCTGAATGGGTTTCTGGGACTACCAGAGAAGAATTATTTGAAAAAATGGAGATGGAGATGAATAAATATCCAGGAGTGATCTACGAATTTACTCAACCAATTCAAATGCGATTTAATGAATTGATGACTGGAGTGCGGCAAGACATAGCAATAAAATTATATGGTGAAGACTTGGGGATTTTAGCAAAAAAAGCAAAAGAAGCGGAGCATCTTATCGAAGGGATCAATGGAGTAGGAGACATTCAGGTGGAAGCAACCGCAGGATTACAGCAAGTGGTAGCTAAGTATGATAATCGAAAAATGGCACGGTATGGAATAAGTGCTGAGGTAATTAATCGAACGATTCGAACAGGATTTGCAGGAGAAATTGCCGGGCATATTTTTGAAGGTGAAAAAAGATTTGAGCTCGTTACTCGATTGGATGAACCTTATCGGAATAGTATCGAAGATGTTAAAAACCTGTTTATTCCGTTGCCAAACGGTGATCAAATTCCTTTGCAGGAACTAGCATCAGTTGAGTTTCAAGAAGGCCCTACTCAAATATCTAGAGACAATACACAACGTAGAATTACGATTGGAGTTAATACTCGAGGACGCGATGTTGAAAGTCTAGTAGATGAGATCAAAAAGCAACTAGAGACAGAATTAGAGCTTCCTGTTGGTTATTACTTTACCTACGGAGGAGCTTTTGAAAATTTAGAAAATGCCCGGGCGAGGCTAATGATTGCGGTACCTGCAGCCTTGGCGTTAATTTTTGTTTTGTTGTATTTGACCTTTAATTCAGTTACCCAATCTGCTTTGATTTTCACCGCGATTCCAATGTCTGCAATTGGTGGAATTTGGGCTTTGTACTTTCGAGGGATGGCATTTAGTATTTCTGCTGGTGTAGGATTCATTGCCTTATTTGGAGTGGCAGTTCTGAATGGAATTGTCTTGATTGCTTATTTTAATCAGTTGAAGAATGAAGGAATGACAGATTTGAATGAACGAATTTTAGTTGGGACAAAGGTTAGAATGAGACCTGTGATCATGACTGCGATGGTGGCCTCCTTAGGATTTTTACCAATGGCTATTTCGACCTCAGCAGGGGCAGAAGTGCAGCAACCATTGGCTACGGTTGTCGTCGGAGGATTGATTTCTGCGACTTTTTTGACGTTGGTTATTTTGCCTATCCTATATTATTTTTCTGAAAAAAAATGGAAGATGAATAAAAATACACCTCTTGTAAGTGTATTGTTATTGTTTTTCATAACAGGACATTCACAAGTTTCCAAACTTACCTTGGAAGAAGCAGTCGAAATGAGTCAGCAGAATTATGCAGCGATTAAAACCAGTCAATTACAAATGCAAAGGGCTAATAAATTGAGTGAAATAAAATCAACTTTGCCTTTGACGAATATTTTTATTTCTGGTGAAGAGTTTAATTTTCAAGAGAATCAAGGTATTCATTCCATTGGTGCGCAACAAAATTTTTATTTACCAAAAGTAAATTCGACTCAACAAAATCTCTATCAACAACAGGCAATTTTAGCAGCAAGTGCTTTAAAATTAACAGAGCAGCAAATCGCTTTTCAAACCACTTTAGCATTTTATGATTTGGTTTTCCAGAAGCAAAAACAAAACTATTTAGATGACTTAACTGAGCTTTATGAAGGTTTTGTGGAAGTCAATCAAGAACGTTTCGATGCTGGGTCGATTGGGAAATTACCTTTGCTAACTGCGCAAGATCAATTAAAATTAGCCTTATGGAAAAAGGAGTTGGCTCAACAAGATTTGTCTATATCCAATAACAATTTTAGAAATTGGGTGAGGTCAGAAAACGAAGTCGATGTTGATTTAGAAAAATTGCCAGAGCCATCTGAAATTGAAAGTAAAGGTTTTTTGGATCATCCAATGGTGCAATTTCAAAATCAAAATAGCGAGGTAGCTAAGGCTCAAATTCAAGTTCAAAAAGCCCAATTATTGCCGCAGCTTCAAACGGGATTACAGTTGCAAACTGTCAATGGCACAGCGCCATTTTTAGGCTATCAATTTGGAATGAATGTTCCACTTTTTAAGAAAAGTCAAAATAAAAAAATAGAAGCAGCACAAATTCAAGTGGAAGTTCAAGAATCAAAAAAGAAAGCGGTTTTACAGCAATTAGAGATGGAGAGCAGCAAAATAATGCTGCAGTTGCAAAAGCAAAAAGTCGCCATGGAATATTTGGAAAAAGAAATTTTGCCATCTGTTCGAAGTCGTCAGGAATTTGCCAAAGCAGCCTTTCGAGCAGGAGAAGCAACAGCATTAGAATATCTGCAAAGCATCGATCAAGGAATTCAGTATGAATTAACCTACCTCGATATGTTGAAGGAGTATCATTTTTTAAATACGCAATTTTCGTATTTGGGAGTTGTTAAATAAGGTTGTAAGTAGCTGAATAACAGTTGGTTATGATTTTTTATAAAAAGAAAATATCAAAAGATGAAAGATTTAATATCAAAAATAATTTTTGTAAGTATAGTGTTAGTTGTCTTATTTTGGAGTTGTCATAATACCTCGGATGGACATGCGCATGATGAAAGTGGAAATCATGTTGATGCTCCTCACGATGATTCTGATGCTCATGAAGAAGAGGAGGGAGATGAAGTGGAATTGACTAACGAGCAAATTCAAAAGATCGGATTGAAGTATGGGACTTTCGAAAATCGAAATTTACAATCAACTTTAAAAGTAAATGGTTTGCTCGAGTTGCCTCCTCAAAATAAAGCAAATGTAAGTTCGATGGCTGCAGGAAAAATTACTAGAATAAATGTCAAGCCCGGACAATATGTTCAAAAAGGAGCCACCCTCGCTACTATTCAAAATCCAGATTTTATCACCTGGCAACAAGAATATTTAGAGGTGGCAGGAGAGTTAGTTTATTTAGAAAAAGAATATACTCGCCAAATGGATTTGGTCAAAAAAGAAATTGCGCCCCAAAGTGGATTGGACAAAATTACTTCTGAAAGAGCCATTGCCAAAGCCAAACTGCAAGGCTTAAAATCCCGCATGAATGTTTTAGGTTTGCCAGTTCCTTCTTCTGAGAGTTCAGATCTGGAAACTTTTTTACCGATCAAAAGTCCGCTTAGTGGTTTTATTCGAGAGATAAAAATCAATACTGGAATCTTTGTAAATCCACAACAAGATCTATTTGAGATTGTAGATAATCATCATTTACATATTGATTTTATGGTTTTCGAAAAAGATTTACCGTTTGTGAAAAAAGGGCAAATGATTAGTTTTAGTTTGCAAAGCCAACCAAAAAATGTGATGCAAGCAAAAATATTTGCTATTGGAAAATCCATCGATGAATCAAATCGATCCATTTCTGTTCACGCTGAGATGGTGAATGATAAAACTGAATTGATTCCTGGAATGTACGTTGAAGGTCGAATCATTTTAGAAGATCGGAAAGTACCTGCTCTGCCAGAAGAAGCAGTAGCTTTGGACAATGGACTTTATTATATTTTTGTCAAGGAAGATGAACATGATAATGAAGTTCATTTCAAAAAAGTCCCTGTTCTGAAAGGAGTTACGGACTTCGGATATTTCGAAATTACTCCTTTAGAGAAATTAGAAGAGTCTGCTGAGATTGTGGTGGATGGAGCCTATTTTTTGATGGCACAATCGAAGAAAGGGGAAGCAAGTGGGGGAGGACATTCGCATTGATTTTTTGAATAACGAATATCGAACAAGCTTTCTATATTGCAATAAAAAAAGCTTGTTTAATATTCGTTATCCAATTTATCCATTAAATACGGCTGCTCGTTTTTGTAAACTTGCTTGGAATGCTTCCATCAAATCTTCCGACATCAACATCGCCGCATTCCAAGTTGCCATGTAGTTGAGGGAGTCTTCTACCGAATGATCTCGTTTGTAAAGCAACATTTCCTTAGTACCTCTGATGACGAGCGGAGATTTTGCAGCAATCATTTTAGCTAATTCCATTACTCGATCCATCATCTCTTCTTGCGTGGAAAAAGTTTGATTGACCAAACCAATTTTTGCAGCCTCTTCTCCAAAAACTTTACGTCCGGTGTAAGCTAATTCTGAAACAATTCCTGGATTTAAAATATTCGGCAAACGTTGCAATGTACCAATATCTGCCACCAAACCTAAGTCAACTTCCTTGATCGCAAAATAAGCTTCATCAGTACAATATCGCATGTCGCAAGCTGAAATAATATCTACACCTCCGCCAACGCAAGCATTTTGAATTGCTGCTAAAACTGGTTTTCGACATTTTTCCAAGGCAGTAATAGTGTCTTGAAAAGCAAGAATAAATTTTCTCAATTTTTCTCTTCTTCGACCTTCGCAACTAATTGAATTATATTTTTGCAAATCCATTAAAGTTTCCAAATCAATTCCCGCACAAAAATGTTTTCCTTCACCTGTCAGGACGATTACTCGAGCTTCAGGATTTTCATCTAATGCTTCAAAAATAGATTGCATCTCTTCCCAAGCAGGCATGTGAAGTGAGTTGGCTTTCTCAGGTCGATTAAATGAAACTTTTGCCACATGATTTTCGATAGTAACTTTTAAATACTTATGATCCATAATTGCTTATTGAAGAATAATTATCAAATTAATTTTGAGACTCTAAATTAGGTTTAAAAATGATCAAAAATTTTAAAATGGTTTAATAAAAATCATTCTTACTTTAATTTATTGGAGATACAAAAAGTAATTCTTTGTTACACCCTTGTGATAATTTAAACCTATTTTTGTTTTGAAAAAGAACTCAAAATATTTTTATCAAAAAAATAAGAAATGGGATTATTAAGTTTTTTTAAAAAGAAATCTGATCAAATCGAGCTTACGGAAGAAGGATTAATCGAAGTAGGTGTTTGTCCAAACTGCTGGGGGCACTCGGAATACGGAGATCAATTTGTAGAGTATGTAGAAGATCGCCAAAGAGATATTAAAAATAAAGACACTACTGCTCAAAAAGCATTTATTCAAAAATTTGTAGAAGATAGGATTACCGGAATTCGGTTAGTGAATGATGGAGAAAAATCTGCTTGTCCAGTTTGTGCTAAGATTTAAAAAAGAATCGGGAATAAGGTATTTTAACAAATTGAAAATAATAAGGATGGGTTCGATTTAGAGGAAAAAATTTTACACACCAGAAATTGCCGAAATACTATTTATATCTAGTAAAAAAGTTGAGAAACATCGTAGTAATATTATCAAAAAACTAGGAATATCTAGGAAGACCAATAGTTTATTACTTTGAGCCAAACAAAATGAAAGTCACCTAGATGCATAAAAAATAAAGGCTCTTAGACAATTCTCGTGAATTTTGGGATTTCCAAAATAACGTTAGTATTTTTTACCACATAGACACATAGAAAACATAGTCCTCAGAACAATTACAGTTTTCTATCTGCCCTATGTACCTATGGGGTAAAAACGTATTTCAAAAGTTCACAGGATTTGTCTAAGAACCAAAATAAATAGATGATAATTTAAACCTTCCTAGTGCTTTTTTTATTTTGATTTGGAGGATTGGATATATATATTTGATCTTAAGTTCTAAGTCATAATTATTTTAAAAGTTCATAGTTTAAAAAAATCGAAATAACTGCTTTATGAAAAAAATATCATTTGTAATTGTATTGTTATTGTCAGGTCTAATTTGGAGCTGTGGTGGTGATCAGCCAAAAAAGAAAAAAGAGGATCCCTTCAAAACAGAGGCATCAAAAAAGAAACAAACTTCGGAAGAAGAATCTACTTCAACTACGGTTCCTGATGAAGAAGACGGCACAGAGGAAGATGCAGTAGTCACCACTCCAATTCCACCAGAACAAATTGAAAAAGCAAAAGAAATTCTTGCTGCGGTTTCTGATTCTGATCTTGCTGGTATTGATGGAAAAAAGAAGTATAAATTGTTTTGTACACCTTGCCATGGAATGGATGGAAGAATGGCTATCAATGGAGCCAAGGATTTGACTAAAGTTAAAACTAGTTTAGAGGAAAACGTTGCTCAAATTTATCATGGAAAAGGAATGATGACGCCTTTCAAAGGCGTTTTAAAAGATGCTGAAATTGTGGCGGTGGCTAATTATGTACGAGATGTATTAAGAAAATAGAATTTTTGTGATTCTAAGAAAAGCCACTTTTGAGGAAACTTGAAGGTGGCTTTTTTTGTTTAATTGGTGGAATGGGTAGAAAGTAGTTGATTTTTAGGCAAGATAGTCGGACATTGTTAAAACCGTTTCAATATTTAGAAATTGAATATTAAAAATTATGTCAAATATAAAAGATACTAAATCCGAAAATAAATTTTGGTCAAATCGGTATCAAGACGGACAGACAGGTTGGGATATTGGATATCCTTCTACTCCTTTGAAAACCTATATTGATCAACTAGAAGATAAGGATATAAAAATATTAATTCCAGGTGCTGGCAATGCCTATGAGGCAGAATATCTATTTGGCCAGGGCTATAAAAATAATTTAATTTTAGATATCTCCAAAGCACCAATAGAAAAATATCAAAAGAGGAATCCTGGATTTCCTGCTGAACAACTCATCCATGAAAATTTTTTTAGTCATCAAGGTCAGTATGACTTAATTTTTGAACAGACTTTTTTTTGTTCTTTTCCGCCCCTCAAAAATAATCGGATGCTTTATGCAGAAACGATGTCTCGAATACTTTCTCCTAATGGAAAATTAGTTGGAGTTTGGTTTGACTTTCCACTTAAAGGAGATTTAGTCAAGCGGCCATTTGGAGGAACGAAGCAAGAATACCTAAGTTATTTAACTCCCTACTTTGAGACCATAATTTTTGAAAAATGTTATAATTCTATCGAGCCGAGAAAAGGAAATGAGTTGTTTGGAATTTTTCAAAAAAAATAAAACTCAACCATCTTTTTACAAAAAATGAAAGCACCATTTATTACTACATAAATGGTGCTTTTTACCTTAAATTTTTCAGATCATTTTTCATCCGATATATTTTTTTATAAATTTTCGAATAAAACCATTTTTGCTAAATATTTCAGAGCGAGACCCTTTGTCAATGCTCATACTTCCCAAGCAGTCTTGCTCTCCCCATTGTAAATATCCCCAGCAATTCGGGCAATCGTGAAAATTATGGTATTCCTGTTTAATGTTTTGGACTGGTTGATTTAATTTTGTGTTAAACATCATATATAATTTTTAAAAGTGAAAATGAAGTCATCAAGAGATTGATGACTTCAAAAAAAATTCGTTATACAACTACGCTGTATTCTTGGATTTTTGATTCAAGTACAGATTCAGTTTGAACTCCAACTAATCTCTCTTTAACTTCTCCATCTTTCAAAAAGAATAACGCAGGAATACTTCTCACGTTAAATTGCTGTGCTAATTCTCGATTATTATCCACATTGACCTTGACGATTTCAAAATCTTCTGCATGTGCTTCCGCCAATTTTTCTACCGTTGGTAAAAGCGCTTGACAAGGGCCACACCAGTTAGCATAAAAATCTAAAAGTATAGGTTTACCTGTTTCAATAATTGATTTGAAATCTGCTGCATTTTTTATTTCTTTCATGATATTCTATTTTTAAATGATTAAAATTTTGTTGTAATTGATAATACAAATATGGGGTAATCTGGAAGGGAGTGAATAGGGAATACTTCCTTTAGAGTTGTCAATTCTTCCCGAATTTGAGTAAAAGGCAAAAAAAAGAGGATTTGACTAGGCCAAATCCTCTTTTTTTATCATTATTTTTTATGCTATTCTCCACTTCCTTTTCCTTCTTTCTTTTTGTTTTCTTTTCCTCTTGCGATCATTAGATCCACATCACTAGTAAATTTTTCAGCAGTTTTAGTGTATCCAGTTTTTCCCAGACCTTCGATAGAGAAGTTTCCTTTGTCGTCTTTTGATAAGTTGAAAACCCAAACGGTAGGGAAGCCTCTCACTCCAAATGCTTGTTGCAGTTGCGCATTTTGATTTCTATATTTTTCAGGTAATTGCTTTCTTTTAGGGTAATCTAATTCCAAAAGAACAACATTATCTTCTGCCCAATTTTGAAACTCTTTTTTAGAAAAAACAGAAGTGGTTAATCTTTTGCACCAACCGCACCAATCACTACCTGTGAAATTTGCTAAGATGGGTTTACCTGTTTTTTCCGACTCAGCAAATGCTTTATCAATATCAACTAACCAACCTTCATTTTCGGCTTCATAAGAATCAGTTTGACTAAATGCTGAAAATGAAAGTAAAGCAAATAGACTGAAGAAAATTATCTTTTTCATGTTATTATAATTTGTTTAAGTTACAAATGTACGAGAATTTTGGAATTTGAAATGTTAAGAATTTATTATTTATTAGAGGATCTTGAAAACTTGTCTTCATCAATACACTATTGTAAATATGAAAAACCATTCCTAAAGTTAACAATGGGACAGGAATTAATTAAAATGATTCTTGAAAAAATCTAATTTCTAGCTCCCAGTCAATCGAACTCCTTCGGTAAAAAAAAATAAGAGATTCTAATTTTCAAGTATTTTTACCCACATGGGTGTAGTGAGGATTTTTCTAAACCCTTTTTTTTGTAGTAAATTTTTAAACAAACATTTTACTATGAAAAAAATAATTACACTCGTTTTACTTTTCGTTTATTTTCAAAATTCAATTTTTGCCCTACACACTTTTATTGGAACAGTCGATGACCAATGGGATAATTCTAGCAATTGGGACATGGGAACTGTTCCAACTTCAAGTGATGATGTTGAAATCAATGCTTCTTGTTTGGTTGCAAGTGTGGAAATTCCAATTGGATTTACTACAGTTATTTCTAATCTATTGATTAATGATGGAAAAGAGTTAAGTGTATTGGTTGAAGGTTCATTAACAATATCAACGCTTACTCTCCAAAAGGGAACTCTAAATATTGATGGTTATTTACTTACTCGAGTTATGAATATAGGGACATTGGTAGCAAGTGAAATAGGAACAGTCAATATTAATGGCAATTTAGAATTTAATAATGGTACTTCAGTTACGATGTTAGTTACAAGGGGAACTGTCAATAATTATAATTCTATAAATGGTACAGGACATTCCGTTGGGGAAATTTTTTTAGAAATATTAGCAGACGGGGAATTTAATAATTTTGGTGATGTGACTAAAACTAACTCTACAGGTGCAATCCTTGAAAATAAAGGAGTTTTCAATAATGAAATAGGAGGTAATTTAAATTTTACGCCCAGTTTTTTTAGTGGATTTGCAGGTGCGGCAATTGGTTCTAGATCTGGAGGCGTTTTCACAAACAAAGGAAATATTCATTTGGCTAGAGCTGCAAGTATTTTTGTTCAAATTGGAGTTTTTGCTCAAGGAATGAATTCTTTTATTAATGAGTCTACAGGTAATATCTCAATATATGATGCAAGAAATGCTCCTATTCAAGTAAGTAGTAATTCAAGTTTTGTCAATAATGGTAGCTTATATATTGAGAAGAGCGCATTTACTCAAGATATGATCGTTGGGAATGCCTCAACTTCAGTTTTTACAAATGCCTCTACAGGAACGCTCTCAGGCGAAGGGAAAGTAAGAATTGATAATTTTGATTTTGAAGGAAATCTTAGTCCTGGGAACTCTCCGGGAAAGGTTGCCATTGAGTCAGATTTTGATTTAAATAATGTGACCTATTTGGCTGAATTGGAAGGGACGAGTGGAGCTGGAGTTGTAGGAGGACATGATTTGATAGAAGTTACAGGAACAGCTGATTTAACCGGAGGAATTTTAACCGTAACCACTATTGGGGGTTTTACACCAGTTTTAGGAAATCAATTTTCAATTCTTACTGCTACAACTTCAGTAGCTGGAACTTTTGCAAGTATGTCATTACCAACCTTGTCAGCGAGTTTAATTTGGGATGTAACATACAATCCTACGTCAGTTGTTTTGGAAGTAATTTCAAACCCACTTCCAGTTGAGTTAATTTCTTTTTATGTAAAAGAAAAATCAAATACACATGAACTAATTTGGTCGACTGCTTCTGAGACTAACACTTCTCATTTTGAAATTGAATATAGTTTGGATGGAAATGATTGGGAAAAAGTTGGAAGAGTTTCTGCGTTTGGAGAAAGTAATTCAATTAAAATTTATTCATTTGAAAATACTTGGGATCGCTTCGCAAATCATCATTACTATAGATTAAAAATAATAGACTTTGACTACACCTTTGAATACTCTGATATTCAATCTGTTCGATCTACATCTATCTCAGAGGTTAAAATTTTTCCTAATCCATTTTCTAATAACATTCAAATTAATATTCCTGGTTCTAGTTTTGAAATATTAAATGCACAGAATCAGGTAGTCTATCAATCCAATCATTCGAATGAAAATGTAGACTTAAGTCACTTATCTAATGGCCTTTATTTGATCAAATATCAAATAGATGGAAAACCTGTCATCAATAAAATTATCAAATCAAATAATTAATTTTTTAAATCAAAACAAAAACATCAAATGAGAAATCTTTTATTCATTCTTACATTCTTATGCACCTTGACAACTCTCCATGCAGCCGAAAATATTTTTATTGGTGCTGCTGATCAAAATTGGAAAAACCCATTGAATTGGAGTAATGGAACTTTGCCTAATGCCAATGAAGATGTCGCCATTTATATCAGCGATGTATTCATACCAAAGGGGTTTAATGCGCAAGCAAGGAATATTAATATTTTTAATGAAAAGAGTTTATTAATTAAGAATCAGGCTAATCTAGATGCTTATGATATCGGAGTTTTTCATGGTACACTAACTAATAATGGACAAATTGAATCAAGGAATTTGTCAGTAGGATCTAACCCTAATAATGATCCAGATCACCTTGGTTTATTTATAAATAATGGGGCATTAAATTTTAAGGACTTACCTTTTTCAATCTTGAAGGTACGGCATGGTGAAGTAATTAATCATGGGACTATTTTTCAACCTCATGATTCAGGCTCTTATAATTTTATTCACGTATCAGCTACAAGCCAATTTATTAATTTTGGGAGCATCGAGAAATATAGTATGGCCAAACTTTTTCTATTTAACGAAGGATTATTTGTTAATGAAAAAACTGGAGAAATACTTTTCTTTAAAGGAGCATATCCTCCACCCAACGTTTATAATCCAATTATTGACAATAAAAATACGATGATTAATAAGGGAGCAATAATACTTGATGAAGATAATGCAAATGGATTTTTAACAGGATTAAACATGTATAGCGGGGCTGTTTTCATAAATGAGAAAGAAGCATTTTTTAGCATTAAAAATGCACGTATTTTTCCCATTGCTCTGCAAAGTAATAGTATTTTTCACAATTATGGAATGGCACGATTTCGTCCCGCGGATGATACTAATAAAATGATCAAAGGAGGTAATCCGAGTAATGCGGAATTTATTAATTTCTCAGGTTCATATTTTCAAGGGGGCGGAGAGATTGATAATGTAGAAATTTTATTTGAAGAAACGATTATTGATCCGATGGAGGATAATCACCTCTTTGGAAAAATTTTCTTTCCGGAAAAAGTAGAGTTGAATGCCTCTATTTATAAGTGCCAAATTAATGGAACTGCTGGCGGTGGTGAGGCTAATGGGCATGACCAAATTCATACCTTAAAGAGTGTAAATATTGATGGTGTTTTGATTAATGTAATTTTGTCGGGAGGTTTTGTTCCTAATATCAATGATGAATTTACCATTCTGACAACTGATGATCAGATAGATGGGTATTTAGATGATATTAATCTACCAAATCTTCCTGCAAACCGAAAATGGAATGTACAAATAACTTCAAATGAGATTATATTAAGAGTAATTTCCTCAGGCAGTAACTATACTTCACAAAATCCAAATCAATTTTCAGTCATTAAAAATAATGTGAATACCCCACAATTAGAAAGTAAAATATTTCCAAATCCTTTTTCCGATTTAATTAATATCGATGTTCCTTCTGATAAATTTGAGATTTATAATTCCTTTGGGAAAGTAATTTATCAATCTAGCATAGGAAGCAGAGAAGTCGATTTTTCCACACATGCAGTTGGAGTTTATTTTATTCATTATAAAGAAAATGGAGAATTGAAGGTTGAAAAAATACTAAAAATAGAGTAATGCAAAAAGAAATTAATCAAGCTAAAATTATTCACCTTTTCCAAGACACTTCTCCAAGTGTCTTGGGATTTTTATTTAAAAATTTGGTAGAAATTGAAAAAGATTTAGATTGCATTCTAAATAGTGAGGAGTTAGAAAGTGAGGAGAAAAACGAAAAACAAAAACTATCATTTTTAAGATCAATTCATAAAAAGTAGTTCATGCGGATTAAGATTATTTTTATTTTTCTAATATTTTGGTTTTGGAATATTAATTTATTTAGCCAGACTTATGAAGATTACATAGATAAAGGCAACGCTTTTCAAATGACTAATTTGGACAGTAGTATTTTTTATTTTAAAAAAGCAGAGGTTTATGCTGTTGATAAAAAGGACTCTGTAAAAATCGCTTTTACGTTAAGTCATATTAGTCAATTCTATCGGATGAGAGGAGATTTTAAATCATCAATTTCCTACGCTAAAAGAACGGTATCTGTTGCCAATAATCAAAAAGACAAGGCGAAAAGTTTAATCAATTTAGCCGTTGCGCTAGATGTGAAAAGTTATAAAGAAGTGGATTCTCTATATAGGGAAGCTGAAGTTATTGCTCACGAATTGCAAGATTCTTCTATATATTTTTTGCTATACATAAGTGAGGCTAATGCAGCACACACCAGAGGTGATTATTATGAAGCCATTGATTATTATTTAGCATCGTTAGATTATTATGAATCCGATTTTTCGAGAGTGGGACTCTATCAAAATATTGCAAATACTTTTTATTTATTAAATAATTTAGAAAGGGCAGAAGAGTACATACTCAAATCCATTGACCTGTGTCAAAAAAATAATTATAAATTTCGAAATGATGCTCTAGCTGTGACTTATGGAAAAATTCTGAAAAAATTGCAACGTTATGAGGAAGCTAATATAGAACTTAATAATGCGATTGAATATCTTTCTGGGAAAAAGAAATGGAGTACCCTTTCTGAAGCTTATAATGTGCAAACCAACCTGTTTTTGGAGCAAGAAATGTGGCAAGAAGCTGAGATCGTAAATAAAAAGGCATTGGAGCTATTTCCAAAATCTACAGCTAATGGAAAGGTGAATACCTTAGTGAGTGAGTGCAAAATTTTACTTCATCAAAAACAATTTAACAATGTAATTACAAAAGCCAATGAAGTTATTCAGCTTGCAAAAAAAGCTGAACTTCCACGACCACTTCAGCAAGGTTATTTTTATTCCTATAAGGCATTTCAAGAATTAAATAATCATGAACTTGCGCTTGAGAATTATATTAATTATCAAAGTTTAAACGACTCTCTTTTTAGATCAAAGCAAACTTCGCTAGTTACCAATCTTGAATCGAAGCACAATAGAAAAGAGAAAGATAATGCAATTGCATTGTTAGATTCTCAAAATGAAACGCAAACAATTCAACTTTCTCAGCAAAAAAAAATGCTAGCCATTGGAGGAATTGCCCTAGCAATTATTTCAGGGTTGTTGTTTTTTCTTTTACAATCATTTAAAAAAATAAAAATCCAAAATGAAATTATTTCTACTTCCCTAAAAGAGAAAGATACCTTACTTAGAGAAATCCATCATAGAGTAAAAAATAATTTACAGTTGGTTTCAAGTTTATTAGGTTTACAGAGTCGATCGATCACAGATCCCAAGGCATTGGAGGCATTGAATTCAGGAAAAGCAAGAGTGAAATCTATGGCATTAATTCATCAAGATTTATATAATCGAGATAATTTGACAGGCATAAATGTGAAAGAATATTTGGAGAAATTATGTCGAGAATTAATTTCAACATATCAAATTGATACGGATAAAATTAATTTGCAAGCTGAAATTGAGAATTTAAATA
>CAYGRM010000054.1:0-8705 GCA_964352225.1 uncultured Saprospiraceae bacterium
TTTTCTTGGAGAGTTACTTTTAACCCTGCTGTTCGACACAAGGCTGATGTCGATAATTAAAAAACGGTGCTCGTTAAATGCTTAACATTTAACGAACAGCTGGTGGAAGTTGGGAGGGAAATTGTATTGCGCAGCAGGGGAAGATGATTTGTATTTAATTCCAGTAATTAAAAATCATTAAGTATGACTACAAATACTTCAACACTTTTTAGAAACAAAATAATGTAGAATAAGTCCGTTGTGAAAAATATACTATTCCTAACAATTCTTATTTGCTTAAATTTTAATTTATTCTCACAAAGTGATAAGAAAAATACAATCAGTATTTTTTTTAGCCCAACTATTTCTAAGACAAATTTTACTAACTTAAACACTTTCGATAGTGGATGGTTAGATCGATTTTACGAAAGTCAATTACCGAATAAGAGCATCCTAGGATATAATTTCGGAATAAGGTATAGTAGAATGCTAATTAAAGATTTTAGTTTGACTTTAGGGATTGGCTATTCTCTTGATGGGCAAAAGTCTCCAGATTTTTTTAAAATAAAAGGAATCTCAGAGGCAGACTTAAATGCTACACCTGATTATGGTGGCTCAGCTTATATTATAAAACATAAGTCTTACGATTTTCCTTTGATTTTAAATTATCGAATAAGAACTAAATCAAAATTTAGTTATGTGGTTTCAGGAGGTGGACTTTTAAATATTTATTATAGAGCCGAAGCGAAAAACTTTTTTATCAGTAAAGAAAGTGGAAAAAAAGAGAGTGGGGCAAACGAAAGTAAATATTTTTTAGCTGCCGGTAATAATACTTTTCAAAAACTTAGAAGGCATTTTAATGAAGGATTATATAGATGGGGAGGGATTTTTAAAGTTGGAATAGTATATAATGTTATACCATATTTTTCTATAGAATTTAGCCCTGAAGTTAAATTTTATGGAAATTTAAAAGATACATCAATCGCCCACACAGTTGTTGAAGGAGGTTTTTATAACATCGGTGGAGCGATTAATTTAAATTATAACTTTTAGAAAATCTACCGCTCCAACAAACCCGCTGTGCGATACAAACGGGACTAACGAATAAAAGGAAAGCTGCTTGTGCCGACATGTTGTCGGCGTACAGCAAAAGGCAGCGGATTTCATCCGACAGTCTATAAGTCCACGGGGACAAAAACCCCGCTGTCGAATACAAAGCAGACTGACAATTAAAAGGAAAGCTGCTAGTTAAATGCTGTGCATTTACACTAACATTGGCAGCGGATTTCATCCGACAGTCTACAAGTCCATGGGGACAGAAACGACGAAGCCGCAAACAGGAAACTGCTTGCGGCTTTGTATTTTCAATTAAAAGAAAAAAACTACTCTTCTACATCCTTAATTCTATTCCGCTCAGGCTTCTGAAAAGGAATGGTATCGAGGAGGTTGCGGACTTCTTCGATGTTGTCAGTAATCTTAGAAATATGCCATTCGATATTTTTTTGATTAAACTCTTCTTCTTTGAGTCTTTGAAATTCTTTAAGGATAAAGACTTGAAAAGGTGGACTAACTACCAAGTATTCCATGTATTTCGGATAGTTCATTCATGGATGCTGAGGTATAAAAATATTCTTCTATCACTCGTTTTTTAGTGCGTAAACCATAAAATGGTTTTTTCTTTTTTGATTTGTTTGACATAATAAAACACGGTTAGTAGTCCGAGATTTTTATGACAAGACATAAAACACAGTATTTTACTTAACATAACGATAATTATCTGATTTTTAAATAAACCCCTTTAAAACCATGATAATCAGCTGTTTATACGGGACTAGCTATTCTTAAAACTTTTCTAAGTCCTGAAATGTTAATTCATTAGTATATCGAAAATTTCGACTTACTTAAGAAAAATAATAATATCTTAGATTTATGAAACTCAATATAAACGATACTTTTAATAAAGAATTACCTGCGGATCCCAATCGAGAAAATACTCGACGACAAGTGTTTAATGCAGCATTTTCATATGCAACTCCTCGAAAACCAGCTGCACCAAAGTTGGTTCACGCCAGCGAAGAAGTAGCAAAAATGATTGGTCTTGATCCTGAAGATATTAAGTCTGAGGAATTTTTAAAAGTATTCTCAGGAACAAAAGTTTTGGAAAATACTGATCCCTATGCTATGTGCTACGGAGGTCATCAGTTTGGAAATTGGGCTGGACAATTGGGTGATGGTCGAGCAATTAATTTAGTCGAAGTAGTTCATAAAAATCAACGATGGGCCTTGCAATTAAAAGGTGCCGGTGAAACACCATATTCACGAACCGCAGATGGACTAGCTGTTTTGCGCTCGTCCATTCGAGAGCATCTTTGCAGCGAGGCGATGTTTCATTTAGGCGTGCCGACGACTCGGTCATTGTCTTTGATGTTAACTGGTGATCAGGTGATGCGTGATATGCTTTACGACGGAAATGCTGATTATGAAAAAGGAGCAGTTGTTTGCAGAGTCTCTCCAAGTTTTATTCGTTTCGGAAATTTTCAAATACTCGCTGCACGTAAGGATATAAAAACTTTGACTGAATTAACTGATTATACGATTCGCCATTTTTTTCCAAAAATAACATCAACTGGCAAAGAAAGCTATATTGAATTTTTCAATGAAGTAGTTGATCGAACATTGGAAATGATCGTTCATTGGCAACGAGTTGGATTTGTGCATGGCGTAATGAATACCGATAATTTATCGATTCTAGGCTTAACGATAGACTATGGTCCTTACGGATGGCTCGAAGGTTACGATGTGGATTGGACGCCCAACACCACGGACCGAGCACAACGAAGATATCGTTTTGGAAATCAGCCACGAGTAGCGCTTTGGAATTTGATGCAATTGGCGAATGCGATTTATCCATTGGTGGATGAAGCGCCACCTTTTCAAAAAGCCTTAGATAATTTCCAAAAAGAATATGATAAAAAATACCTGGAAATGATGCAGTCGAAATTAGGTTTAGAAAAAAGAGACAATGTGGATCAAATATTAGTGAATCAATTGCAAGAAAACCTGCTCTTGACGGAAACTGATATGACGATATTTTTTAGAAATTTAGCTAATTTCAAAAAAGACACAAAGATAGATTCGGAAGGAAAATTTTTGGAGGTGATCAAAGCTACATTTTACCAACCAGAAGATTTAAAAGATAAAATTTTGGAAGCTTGGATCGATTGGTTTATTAGTTACAAAGAAAAATTATCAAACGATGCTCTTTCTGATGAAGATCGGAAAACGAAAATGAATGAAGTCAATCCAAAATACGTTCTTCGAAATTACATGGCTCAACTAGCCATCGACGCTGCGGACAAAGATGACTTTTCTATCGTCAATGAGCTTTTTGAATTACTCAAAAACCCTTACGCTGAGCAAATTGAAAATGAGAAATGGTTTGCAAAAAGACCTGAATGGGCAAGGCATAAAGTGGGTTGTTCGATGTTGTCTTGTAGTTCCTGATTTAATGGTGGTCATTTAAGATAAAATCATTTAGATTTAATCCTAAAAATGAGAGCAATCTTAAAGGTTTTTTGTCCTGTATCTAACAATTAATTCAAATATACTAATTTTTCAATTTTGTGATTTGATTTTTCAAAATATTCCATTACCTTGGAGCCGTGCAAGAAGCACAAGCCTGATGCCCGAGAGCGCAACGGGAGATTTGATAACTAAAAAAAAGGAGGTATTATGAATCTAATAAAGTCAGCAGTTAAATTTCTTACAAATAGCAAAGCAAACAATTCATCCCTAAAAAAAGGTATGTCTTAATACATGTGGTGTAGGGGATATCGCCTACACTTTCATAAGTTTAATTTGCTGAGTTAAGCAATTTACTGAACAAAAATCCCTTGTAGTCTTAAGTCTGCAAGGGATTTTTAATTTTACTAATTGCTAACTGTCTCATACCCAGTAGCTAGTAATCAAAAAAGCTATAAGTTCTTGATTATCAGTCAATTAGTACTATTTTTTAAATCTAAAACTTCCCCATCAACCCCATCAAATAAACACATTTAATAAACTCCCGATTCGTCCCTTCAATCTCCGTCTGTCCTGCCGAACTATAAAATTTTTCCCTCAATCGCCGCAGCGCACCTTCCAAATATCGCAAGCATAAAATCAAAATTTTCAGCTGTTCATATTTCTCAATATCATCAGATTGCAATTGTGCCAAACGTTGTGAACGCAGATTTTGACCATTCGTAAAATGATCATACAAGTCAAAAAACTCAATAGCTGAATATCCTTGAAAATCTTTCAACCTGCGCAAAGCAATCTTAGTGGCCTCCTCTGGACTAAATTCTTTTGCTGGTTGGAAAGCTTCAGTATCAATGAAAAATTCTCGCAAATGATTTTGTAAATTTTCTCTTTTCACCTGTTCATCCATCTTGGGCAATAAGGTAAATTCCAAGAATTTTTTTGAAAAATACATCGCCTTTGCCTGAGGTGTTTCAGGAGCATTATAATAGCCAAAATGATGTCGAACCAAATCCTGCATCGTCAAAAAAGTAGGCTTCTCTCCTGCATACAACTGCTGTAAATATTCTCGATCAACTTTTTCGGGAGCATAATCATATTCTACCACTTCGATCCTTGACCAAAAATCTGCAGTAAAAGGTTCATCATCCTCTCGATACATTGAACCCAGATTTGCAGCAGCGCACAACAAAACATTATCACCAATTTTATACGTAGTCCCATCCTGTGCAATAAAAATTTTACTGCCTGCAAAAAATGGATTTAATGATTTCCGAAGGGCTTCGGTCCACTCTTTAATTTCTTCAATATTTACTAAACTATGTGGCGTGGTGATCGCTCGAACAAATCCCGCAGGGGTAGCATACGGGCCAGTATCTCCAAACTTCACCGCGGTGACCAAACTATTTTTCGTCTGCCATTTATCCGCAGCATGTTCAAAATATTCTCGATTCATGATCGATGCAGCAAATTTTAAAAACATACTTTTCCCCGTACTCGGTGGTCCTGAAAACAAAATAATCCCAGATTCACTCACCATTTGCAATTTTACCTTAATTACAAATTCATGGAGTTTATGCTGAAAGTAAGGTGTCTCATCAATAAACTCTGGACCGATGACTGGAACATTTCTAGTACGATTTTTTTCACTTTGCTCTCGCCTCTTTTTCTCTAAGGCACATCGTAATCCTTTTTTGGAAACATCTTGTTGAGGAAGAAGTTGCTCAATGGTGGTGTGCTCGAATTGTGGAAAATCGTCGGCACTCTCCTGCCCCATGGTTATTTTCCAAAGACATTCTAACAATTCAATTACATTTTCTGGGTGACCATATTTTTTATACTCATTTGCAAAAAATGAGTAGTCCTCCTCTCCTATTTCGAATGCTCTCCCTGCTTCTAAATTCTCAGTCGCACTTGGGCGATAAATTTCACGGTCCGTATCTCTTTCAAAAATAACTTGATAAATTCCAGCAGTACCTTTCTTTTCTAAAACACGCATTTCCCATTTTGGAAAATTCTGAATGGAAGATTCCATATCTACAAATAAATCAGGGTCATTCTGAATGTAGGCATATTTCCCTTCGAATGCGACCATTTTTTCCAAGTCAGCTCGATTCCTTTCAAGAATCCTACGCTCCAACTTTCTTCTCAGCTCGATAGCCAAACGAATATCTTTAAACGTTTTTTCCAGCTTTGAAATATCTCCCAAAATTTGTTGATACGTCGCATTCCCTCTCAATTCCAAATCCGAAAACCCACCTGAATGATGAATAACAAAGAAGTCAATACTCTCATTAATCATATTTGCCAATTGTAATTTGGCGGCATTTCTGTCTGCCTCTTTCCTTTCAATTTCAGCAATTAATTCTCCTTTTCGAATCGTCACAGCATGATATAATCTACTTTGAATTCCAGCAGGGGAAAGGCTTTTTTCTTTAGCAATATTTTCTAAAATAAAAGGTTGTTTGAGCAACGTCATCAACTCCAAGGAAGCGGGGTGAGTACTCAATAAAGCCTCCAGTTGGCGGGGGTTATGGGTGTTTTTAACCGCAGCTTCGATCTGTTCAATTTCACCTGTAATAAAAGATTGCAACGCATTTCCATCGCTGGCTATTTGCTTCGAAAATGTTTTATTTAACTCAAGTTGAATTTCCTTAAATTCAGCCAACACCTGATCTGAATTTTGTGGCATCATCGAGTTCAATTCATCTTGAAATTGTCTTATAGAATTTAAAATATCTCGATAAGCATTGGGATCTGTTAACTTGTAAATGTCTTGTTGGAATTGTCTTGACTTTTCCAAAATCATCTTTGCTCTTGATTCCTCCACCAAGTCTCGCACTTTTTTTTCAGCAGGCCGAAGAATAGAATTCAACGCTTTTTGCAAGCGTTGACCAACTAAAAAAACACCTTCTTTTTCTGCTTGAGCAGAAAGCTCTTCTCCAATATTTTGACGAGCAACTGCAATCTTATTCTGAATAGCCAAAAGTTCTTCATAATTATTCCCCACTTCGACCAACATATATTCTACATTCGTCTCAAAATCGAATCGTGCTTGGTCAAAGGCAGAAGGTAATTTTTCTTCTTCCTTTGGTTTTTCCTCCGTGACGATTTTAGCAAATTGCTTTTGAGTAAAAATACTTTCTCCTTTGAATAAATGTGATAGATTTTTCAAAACAGCGACAAAATTTTGCTGCTCAGAAGGCACCTCTAATTCATTTGCATTGGTATTTATTTTTAATAATTGGTTGGGTGTATTTTCTCGTAATGCTAGTGCCAATACACTTCCATTTTGATCTATTTCAAAACCAAATGCAAATCTCCCCAATCGATCAACCTCTGCTACATGATCTCCTGTAATATCATAAACTAGAATTTCTCCATCCTCTTTTTGAATAAAAACGGTATTTAAATTTTCATCCACTCTTGCCCAAACTGCTTTTTCAGGCAATACAATTTTTCTTGACCACTTGTGTGGAACGATAGAAAGATGGGTATTGACAATCGTTACCTCTTGCTCGTTCGACAGCACGATGATAATATTTTTATCTGCAGCTAAAATTTGAAAGCAATCATTCAATACATTTAGCTTCAACAAATTGTCCGTATTGTCCAACAAACTATCTATCACAATTCTCTCCGAGGTATGAAATAATTTATACCGCTCAGTTTCGAATGTTTCTTCAAATCCATCAGCATCAAAAAAAGCTTGGATGTCCTCCGAACGAAATACTAAAGATTGGGTTAATGAATTTTCATCTTTTGTTCGAGTAATAATCCATTGGTTAGGTGGCAATAGATTTCCCTCAATATCTTGCGTTTCAATAATTACAGCAATTCCCATCCGTTTATTTAGGGGTGTAATTATAATGTTATGGTTAGTCGTAAAATGTACATATCCGTTCCTAGACTTTTGTTGAAAAACAATATAAGATTCTAAGAATTGATAAAAATTAGTAAAATTAGTAGTCAAGGTTTTTTGAAAATCTTCTCCAGAATTTCCCCATCCATTTTTCACTTTAAAATCCTTCATTACTTTTTCCGTCGTCTCTAATCCATACAATTTTCGTAGACCAGTTGCTAATTCATTCCTACCTGCCTGGAAGGTATCTTTTAAAAGTTGACTAAACTTTTCAGTAGATTTGGCATCCGCAATCGGTATATTTTTCAAATTAGAAATGACCGCATCTGCTCCCGACAAATCTGCTCGAACATAATCATCTGGCAGATAATGATCGACATCAATCAAGCGCCCATGCACATCATAAAAACTCAAATTTGGACTACCTTGATAAAGCACCACTAATACATCTTCATCTGGACTTTCGCCCGAAAGAATATGCATTTTTTCTATATTTAAGCCTTGAATTCCAAGGTGAGTATCTCGCTCAAAATGGTTGGGCAAAACTTGAAAAGAAAATTGTTCCTGAATCGTAGACATGAATGATTTTTTTTAGCTTTACATTACTCGTCCGTAGTTGGACTCTCCCGAGTCCAGTTTCTGTTGTTCGGGACTTAGGAGAGTCCAGCTACGTCGAAAATAACAATAAATGAAAGGTGAAAATAAAAATAAAACATTAGAAAATAAACTCATTCTTTTAAAGGACGAAGATAGAGAAAAAATGCCTGCACAAACCTTTAGATTTTGGCAGGACTTACAAAGAAGTTTAAGGGTTCAAAACTATGCTATCATTGACTTTCAGGCCAAGTCACCTCATGAAAATCATTGGTATTGGTACCTCACCTACCCTTCTGCATCTTTTGCTAATGATCTCCTTAAAAATGCTTTTCTATCCCAAACTAAAATTTCTTCCAGCTGGATCAAAGAATTGGAAAAGGCTCTCCTCCGAAAAGGTTTTTTCATCCCTCAAAATGATATTGTCAACCTTGGAAGTACATTGTTACAAAACCATTTAGTTTACTTTCAAAAGCTTCATGCTGATTTCCCATTTGAAAAATATCTGCAAAAGATACTGTTAAAAAAGCATGAACTTAAACGTAAAAATATCCCTGTTCCACTTATTGCAATTAAGGAGCATTTTCATTTTTATATTCTTTTTCTTCAGGAAGTATTCCAAGCAGATTTTCACGCATTAAAGTCTATTCGGAAAATAGTTTCTCAAGATATTTTGGTGGCAGACTTTAATAAAAAATTACCTTCAGAGCAATTGATCAAAATGTTTTATTATGTAGCAAATCAATATTTT
>CAYGRM010000054.1:8715-24316 GCA_964352225.1 uncultured Saprospiraceae bacterium
ATATTTTTGTGGAACTTTTAACGAAAGTTTTTTCCAAAAAATAATCAAAAAATCTAGTATCGAAATTCAACGCTTTTGGAAAAAGAGAAGTCAATATTTTTTCGAATATTTCGAGAACCTATTTTCTTCGCAGCAATTTAAAAGTCGGTTTGATATTTTTTCCTCGGATGAAATTGCAGAAGATTTCTTTGAAATATGCCTGGCGGATCTTGAATTAATTCAATTTCAAGAAATTATGGACAACTCTACTAATGAAAATATCATCAGTTTTTTTCCCGATCCTTTTGGAGAAAAATATGGAAAAAGTAGAAAATTATCCTTGCGGGAGAAAATGAAAAAAGCTATTGGGGATGCCTCATTCCTAGAACGAATTCAGTTGTTATCAGATCAAATTAATCCTGATCCAAAACCTAACTTATCTCCTTCCTTTAAAAACTGGATAGACGAAGCTGAATATTATTGGTATGAATTGGAAGAAGAGGATAAGCTTGAATTCCGAAATTCAACAGAGGAACACTTAACCTATTCGCAAATTGAAACATTAAAAAAGATAGCTCAAAATCGTTGGGATTTACATTTAGAAAAAATTAGTAGTGAAATTTTAGCTCCTTTTATTTTTTGGAAAAAGGAAACAGAAGATTGGATGCCAAGATTTAATTTGATGCCACACCAAGCATCAAAAACTTTAGAAATCAAGTTTCAAAAAAAGATTGAAACTGAGCTGTTGGAATTAGAACTTTTGGAAAAAATGTTATCAGAATTATACACCAAACAAACTTTGACAGGCATCAGAAACTTTACTAATACCACTCGAAGTTTTAAACTTAGTTTTATCAAACAGAAATGGAACGACTCCTTGAGCGCTCATATTTTGAATGTAAAAAATCGAGATAACTACCGACTCCGAAGGATGCAAGAATTTGGAATTGTGGAAGGTGATGAAATCGTTAATCGCCGAAAAGATATTTGGTTGGATGAAATGTTAGAAATTGAAAAGGAAATTCGACCTTATGTTTTATATGTGAAAAATGCATTTCAAGGAGCTTTACCAGTCAGAAAAACGGTAGAGTTCGATCCATATCGACATAGTTTTGATGGAGTAGAATTTGATCCAGAAACGATTCAAGATCAAGAAAAATGGCTCAATGGAGAAGTCATGAAATCCCTCCGCATCAAGGTGGATAAAGAACCTGTCGAGCAAATAAATGCTTTTGCTTTAGACTCTTCTGGATCCATGAAGCATGAAAAAATGAGGAATCTTTTTAAGTTGTGTTATCTTTTGGTTTTAGGTTTGGAGGACCGAAAAACATATGATGCATTTCATTTTTTCAGTACCTATTTTATTGAAACTGCAAATTTCACTCATAACTATACCAAGCGAAATTTACTCTTCAAGGTGCTTCGAAATATTTCAAAAATCAAAGATGGGAAAGTTCTTTACGCAGGAAAAGGAGGAACGAATATTAGTGCAGGCGTCGTTGAATGTCATCAACGAATTCAGAATTTCATCTCTGACAAAAATCTAGATCGAGCTGGGAAAAAATACCTGACATCGATTTTTGTAATCACCGATGGGGAGCCTTCAGCAGGCATTTTAGATATTGATTTGTTGCGGGAAAAAATCGTAGAAAAACGAGCCGAAAATAATACCGCGATCAAAGGAATTTATATTAAACCAAAAGGAGAAGAATCGATGTTTATGGAACAAATCTTTGGTGCAAATAATTATGTTGAAACAGAAGATTTTGACAATGCCATTGAAAGATTTGTTCAAATCATGACCGCGACTTATAAAGAACAACGGAAAAAATTAAAGCAAGCAGAAAAAAAGAAGCATGAAAAAAATAGATAACCAATTAGAAAAATTTGGTCTAATCCTAGGAGGGAAAATTGAGAGCGAAATTATTGAATCCGTTTTTACTCCAAAAAATTACGACATCATTATTTTGAAAACGAATAGTAAAATCTATTTCCGAAACTATCAAAATCAACCTATCGAAACTTCTGATCTATGGTCAGATTTTTACCTAGAACCGATCACAAATAGTTTTTTTAGAAAAGATGAAAATGATGCTTGGTTCGATTTGGAAGGCTATCGATTGGATACTCCAATTTTTTTGATGGATGATGTACTGGTTTCTCTTTTGGAAAAAACAAGTAAACAATCGCTCTCCTTCCGTCATCAAGAAATCATTTCAAGCCCTCACTTTGGTTTAGTGCAAGTTGGGAAATTAGTCTTTGATTCGAGTCTAAATTTAGTGGATTTTTATGGAGAAAAAATCACCGGACTGGGCAACAAAAATATTGTTTTTCAAAGTGGAAAAATAGTGCAAGAGGTACAGATTGGGTTGCACCAAAAAGCTTTTATTGACGAAAAAAGTCGAAAGCCGTTTCTGATCAATGAACAAATTGTAACAAAACATTTACAAACCCTAAAAAAACGAAAAAATCAATTCGAGATTTTTTTGGCTGAGGAAAATGAATATGTTATAGTTAGTAAAACTTCAGAGCCATTGAAGTGTGATAATTGTTTGGTCTCCATTGATTTTTCTACTTATCAGGAATTAGGAAAAGAAGAATTAGTTTATTGCCAAATGGATAACCTTGGTAAGTTCATGGATCTTAATTCTCAATCCACTTTTCATCTTCCAGCCCTCGAAAATGAACCGATCATTTTTATAGATTCAGCTTTTGTAGAGGTCAACGGTGAAGTATTGAGAAATATAAAAACAGAAAAAAAATCATTTGTCTTTAATGAAACTAAAGGGAATATTTTCACTTTGGATAATTCTAAAATCATCCCAAACTCAGTCTCCGAATTAAAAAATTTCGAAAACCACCTCGCTATCTTTTCCTACCAAAACGACTTGAATTTATTTTCTAAAAAAACCTGTCAACCAATTGATATTCAAGGACTTACAAGTAACTTGCAAAACATCATAGGTTCTCCTCGACAAGCCCTTTGGAATGCCATAGATAGTGATGCTCAAAAAGTGGTTATTGATGGAAGGCAAGGATTTGAACATTTAAAAATTGCAAAAATTGGAGACCAGAATATTGTTGAAGTTTTTGACGAACCTCACAAAATTGGAAATTCTTTTTTACAAAATTCGTTGCTCAAAACCTTGGGTGGAACTGAAAAACGAGTTATTGATTTATCCAACGATGAATTAAAAATTTATACGCTCCCATCTGATTTAAAATCAAATTCAATCAGCGAAGAACCATCCGTTTTCCAAAATAGACCGATCCATGAATTAGATTTTTCAAACCCAATTATGATTGAGGAAGAGGAATTTTTAATTGGAAAATTCATCCCTTTTCGAGAAGATATTTCTCCCATCATTATTCAAAAATCGAATAATCGTCCATTGCAATTAGAGGGAGGTGCCCATAAAAATGAGATCGTAACTGCTTTCAATTTTAAGACTTTAGAAACAGAATTTTTCCTTGGAAATCATCGGATGATTGGTAGTTTTACTTTGACGGAAGATTATAAAAAAGAGGAGTTAGTTTTTTCATTTCAAGAACAAAAAAGTTGGCTAGAATTTGGAGAAGATTTCCTCCCTATTTTTAAGAAAGTTTTTACAGTTGAAAATGAAAAAGGTTGGGCTTGTAGCTTATTTGAGATTCGTGATTTGAATTCTAAATCAGAATTTATTGCCGTAGAAAACAATCCTCCTTATCGAGTTTTAGTTCAACATAAAGGAGGAAATACTGAGTTAAAAATATTTAAAGGTTCTGATAAGTTACCCAAAACACCGGAAGATGTTTCGTTGATGAGTCGATGGTTTTTTGGAAATTCAAGAGCACTAAAAGAATTGAAATAATAAAAATAACAATAGACTTACAAAACTGTAAGTCTATTGTTATTTTTTATCTAAACTACTTCGAACAAACCTGCAGCTCCCATCCCTCCTCCAACACACATCGTACATACTACATACTTCGCTCCTCTCCTTTTCCCTTCGATTAGAGCATGTCCAACCATTCGCGAACCAGTCATTCCATATGGATGTCCAATAGAGATGGCACCACCATTTACATTTAGGATCTCATCTGGAATACCTAATCGGTCTCGGCAATAAAGTGCTTGGACAGCAAATGCCTCATTCAATTCCCATAGTCCAATATCGTCCATTTTCAATCCATGCGCTTTCAATAATTTTGGAATAGCGAAAACTGGACCGATGCCCATTTCATCAGGTTCGCAACCTGCCACCGCAATTCCTCGATAAATTCCTAAAGGTTCCACCCCTCTTTGTTCTGCCAATTTGCTATCCATCAAAACACAAGCAGATGCTCCATCAGAAAGTTGACTAGCATTTCCAGCGGTAACCGTTCCACCTTCGATCACCAAGCGTAAACCTTGCAAACCTTCCAAAGTGGTAGAAGGTCGATTCCCTTCATCCTTGGTCAACGTCACTTCCTCAAAACTTACTTTTTTAGTTTCTTTATCCATCACACCTTTAATGGTGGTGACAGGAATTATTTCATCGTCAAATTTTCCAGCTGCCTGTGCTGCCGCAGTTCGCATCTGACTTTGATATCCATATTCATCTTGTCGATCTCTGCTGATACCATATCTTTTCGCTACGACTTCCGCAGTTTGCAGCATTGGCATGTAGGCATCTTTGTGCATGGCTACCAATTTTTTGTCAACCATTTGATAAGTGTTCATATGCTCATTTTGCACCAAACTGATTGACTCTAAACCTCCGCCAATGGCAATACTCATTCCATCAGTAATAATTTGTTTAGCAGCAGTTGCTATCGCCATCATCCCAGACGAGCATTGTCGGTCGATCGTCATCCCACTCACTGTCACCGGCAAGCCTGCAGCAAGTGCTGACAACCTTCCAATATTCCCGCCTGTCGATCCTTGAGTCAAGGCATTTCCCATAATGACATCATCAATCTCAGCAGGATCAACACCTGCTCTTTTTACAGCTTCTCTGATGGCAAAACTTGCCAAAGTTGGGCCTTGGGTTGCGTTGAAAGCTCCTCGATAAGCTTTACCAATTGGAGTTCTTGCGGTGGAAACGATTACTGCTTCTTTCATTTTTTTGTTTTTATTGCGGCTGACTTTTTTGTCCGTTTCAAAGTCAACTCGCAAGGTTGTGATTTATTAATTATTACAGCCGATTTTCATACGGACTATAAGTTGGTTATAACGCTAAATTTTATCTTTAAAATTTTTCAAGTCATCTGTTTTATCCATCACTTCCATTTCAAATTTTGCTTCGAACTCTAATCCTTCCTTCAAGGTATGCTCACTTCCAAATTGATAGAGTTCTTTTATCGAACCAATTGCTTGGCCACTATTAGGAAGGATTTTTCCAATCAAATTATCAACAGCCGATTTCAACTCTTCCAAGGGATGCGAGGAATTCGCCAAACCAATTCGAGCAGCCTCATTTCCTGATATTGCTTGGGCTGTAAACGAAAGTTCTTTTGCTTTTCGAAGTCCGACTTGTTGTTGCAATCTTTGGGTCATTCCCCAGGTAGGTCGGATTCCCCACTTGGCATGAGTATCTCCGATTTTTGCTTCGTCAGCGGTAAGTATCAAATCAAATGACATCATTATCTCCATCGCACCAGTAAAACAAAATCCGTTGACCATGGCAATCGTAACTTGTGGACAAGTTTCATTCATTCGCATAATTTCCATTCCATCTTCATACATTTTGAAACCAGGTTCAACCTTCGTTTCTTGAAAGGCAGAAAGATCTACGCCTGCCGACCAAGCTCTCCCCTCTCCTTTTGTAACAATGACTCTACAAGTTTTATCTTCAGTTATTTTGGTCAAAAGTGCTCGCCATTCATCCAGCATCACTTGAGTAAATGCGTTTAATTTGTCAGGACGATTTAGCGTAACCCAAGCGACTTCGCCAATTCGTTCGTATTTGATTTGAGTAAGATTCATTATTAGAAGGTTTTATTTTAAACATTCCTTATTTGGAAAAACGAATTTATAGACTAGAATTCTATTTTCGATTATACTGGTTAAAGTATTGGAAAGCAAAAAGCCTCTAAAAAATTTAAGAGGCTTTTTATTAAAAATAATAATTCGATTTTCAATTTTCTTTTTCCTTAACTCCTCCTATAAATTCTTGATAAGATGTAATCCCTTTTTCTGTCAAGTAGGGATAAACCACCGCAAAACCTGCTTCCAATCCTTTGACCACCACACTCCCCTCAATTCCTCTGATTTTCATTTGAGCAAACCAAAAATGATTATTGATCCAAATTTGCTGAGCCAATTGATCATATAGTCCCGGCATCTCAGCTGGTTCTGGCTTCATCAACCCTTTTCCCACAGCCATATAGTTTAGGTTTTTTATCATTTGGAGTGACTCTTGGATTTGAGTTTGCAAACCTTCTTTTAGTTCTGGATAAGTTTGAATAATGTTATTAGTATCTAAATAAAAGAACTGAAACTTTTCCTCAAATTCAAAATATGATTTTGCAATTTCTAATCCTTGCCCTTCCTGAATCAAAAGCCTATTTCCATAAACCTTTTCTTCTAAAACTTCTTTCATGTAATCAATAACTCCGAATACTAAATCCTTCTTAGTTTTAAAATGATAATTAAAATTACTAAGACTAATTCCTGCGTGATCAGCAATATCCTGATTACGAGCATTAGCCAATCCAACTTGGTTAAAAAGTTCGACTGCGGAGAGAATTATTTTCATTTTGGTTTTAATCATACTTGCAATTTCTTTAAAATATTTCTTTAAACCAAAAAATTAATTTTTCATCTATAGATAGATTCCAACATTTTTATAACTTGCGTATCCTGATTTGGCAAAAAAATTAACCTATATCTTAGAGACTGTTTTGAATTATGTCGCTAATAAAAACCGACTGAAAATCAACTATTTAGAAACAAAAGTAAAAACTATATCATGGAAAAATTCGATTTCAAATTTTATAAATGGGAAAAAGAATTAGCTGACCAACCTTTTTTACGCCAACCTTTCGGCGATACTTGGGAAGAATATTCTTGGGGTGAAGTTGGGCAAATGGCCAGAAAGTTAGCCACCGGTTTACAATCACTAGGACTAAAACCAAAGGCGCATATCGGGCTAGTTTCTAAAAATTGTCGAGAGTGGATAATTGCAGATATTGCTATCATCATGGCTGGCTATGTTTCTGTTCCTTTTTTCCCAACCTTAACCTCCAAGCAAATAAATCAAGTGCTTCGGTTAGGAGATGTGGATGCATTATTTGTTGGAAAATTAGAAGTGTGGGATGAAATGAAAAAAGGTGTTCCTGATGAAATACCCATCATTTCGTTTCCTCAATATAAAGATCATTCAAAAGTAGAAAGAGGAGAAAAATGGGATGAATTTATTAATCGGTTCGAACCCATGCAAGGAACGCCAAGTAGTCCAATGGATGATATTTGGACTATCGTTTTTACTTCGGGCACAACCGGTACTCCAAAAGGAGTTGTACTTGATTATGCCATCTTAGACTCAACTAAGGTTGTAACTGAAGAAAGTAATCCATTGGATATCTCTTTTACTGGAGCGAATCGTTTTTTTTCCTATTTACCTTTAAATCATATTGCCGAAAGAATTGTAGTCGAGTCGACTTGTATCCGATATGGTGGTACGATTTCGTTTGCAGAATCTCTAGCAACTTTTGGAAAAAATTTATCCTCTGTTCGGCCAACAGTTTTCTTTGCGGTACCTAGAATATGGACCAAATTCCAATTAGGGATTTTAGGAAAAATGCCACAACACAAATTAGATCGCCTGCTTAAGATTCCAATTATCTCTGGAATAGTCAAAAAGAAAATTCGTAAAGGTTTAGGATTAAATGATGTTCGGGCATGTGTCTCTGGTGCCGCTCAACTCTCGGAAGGACTCAAGCAATGGTTTAAAAAATTAGGCATCCAAATTACTAATGGATATGGAATGACTGAAAATAGTGCCCTTTGTACGTCCCTCTTTCCTTGGGATGATAAGCCAGGTTCAGTCGGAAAAGCACAACCTGGAGCAAGCTTAAAAATTGATCCTGATACCAATGAAATTATGATGAAAGCTCCATATGTGATGAGAGGTTATTACAAAGATCCAGAAAAAACTGCTGAAGTTTTGGACAATGGATGGTTACGAACTGGAGATCAGGGACGAATGGATGATGATGGGTTTTTATTTATCACAGGACGAGTAAAGGATACTTTTAAAACGGCGAAAGGTGAATTCATTGTACCGACTCCCATGGAAGGGGTCTTGGAACAAAATTCAGATATCGAACAAATATGTATTGTCGGATTGGGTTGTCCTCAGCCGATAGCCATGGTCGTTCTTTCTGAAATAGGTATCGCCAAATCCAAAGAAGATTTAGCCAAAAGTCTAGATAATACCTTGACTGATTTGAATAAGACATTAGAATCTTATCAAAAAGTTTCGACTATTGTCGTAGTGAAAGAAGCATGGAGTGTTGAAAATGGCTGCCTGACTCCTACGCTCAAAGTAAAGCGAAATATGGTGAACCAGCAATATCAAGAGCATCTTGAAGATTGGCATGCCGCAGCCGAAACCATCGTTTGGGAGTAACGTAGTGGTCTGCTTTAGCTGACCTAAAAGAAAGATTCAATAAACATTAAATTAAGGTCAGCTAAAGCAGACCACCACGTTATAATATGAGTACATTTCTAATTCCGATTGGAGCATTTTTATTTTTAATCTTAATTATCCACAACTGGTTAGTCAGTTCCGAACCTCGTTTACCATCCAATATCAATAAATTGATTCAGGAAGTAACCAATTCCAACTTACCTGAATTTATGCCAGGGAAAAAAGGATTCGCCCAAAATGGCAATATCAAAATCTGCTACGAAGTCCTCGAAAAAGAAAATTGCAAAAATGTAAATATACTGTTAGTAAATGGACTCAGTCAAACCTTATTGGAATGGCCTGCCTATTTTTACCAGCCACTTTTGGACGCAGGTTACCGAGTAATCCGATATGATAACCGAGGCGTTGGTCAATCCGATTGGATGAAAAACTGGGGCGAAGAAAACAACAAATATGACTTAAAAGAAATGGCTATAGATGGAATTGCAGTATTGGATCATTTAGGAATTCAACAAGCGCATATTATGGGTGCATCGATGGGAGGAATGATTTGTCAAACGATGGGCATCAATTTTCCCAATCGAATTTTGTCCCTTACTTCGATCATGTCAACAGGTTTTTATTATGATAAAAACCTAACAGATATTCCCAAACCTTTCGTTTTAAAATTGGCCAAATTAGTTTTCCGACATAAAAAATCGATGGATAAGATTGAAACCAAATTGAAATTCCAATATGGCATCCGACAAGTTTTAATGGGAAAAGGAGAATATGAGTTAGATTCAAAAACTACTTTGCAACAATTTTATTATGAAATAAAAAACCGAAATGGATTCAATCCAAAAGCTGAAAAACAACATGGTTATGCCATCAAAAAATCAGGATCCCGATATGATGATTTGAAAAAATTAAATGTTCCAAGTTTAATTGTTCATGGATCTGATGATCCGCTAATTTTAGTTGAACATGCTAAAAAGTATGGCCCAATGATTCCTAATTCCACTTCATTAATTTTAGATGGAATGGGACATGATATTCCAGAAAAATATACACCAGAAATTGTAGAAGCGCTTTTTAAATTATATGAAAAAGTAGAAGTGAAAACGATATGATTATAAATCCAAAAATTCTCTTTCTCTTTTTAGTCCTAATACATTTTGGCTGTCAAGACTATTCCAAGGAAAAAGAATTTCCAATAATTCTTCAAGAAAACCCTATAGAATCTGGCCCTATTTGTCTAAAAATGATCAGCCAACATTATGGCAAAAATGTTTCTATGGCTGAATTAGAAACCTTAACCAAAATGGATGACGATGGAACTTCATTGCTTGATTTAACCACAGCTGCTGATTCAATTGGCTTTGAAACTCTAGCTGTTAAAATTTCATTTGACGAATTGATAGAAGCTCCATTACCTGCAATTGTTGTTTGGAAAGACAACTATTTTATTGTTATTTATAAAATTGGAATAGACACAATATTGGTTGCTGACCCTTCTCTTGGCAAAATACAATATTCCAACAACCAGTTCTGTCAAGGATGGGTGAACTCAGAGGACAGAACACTAAGTGATGGAATTACTATTCTAATTAAATCAAAAGAATGATTGAGTTAAAAATAATAACCAACTGAATTTCACCTAGTTACAACATTTCTAAAATTCAATTTTCAAAAATCAAAAACATCAAATTAATTATGGGGAAACTCAAAAATAAAGTAGCATTAGTCACAGGCGCTGCAACTGGAATCGGAAGAGCTACAGCTATCGCTTTGGCAAAAGAAGGAGCAAAAGTTATGGTTACTGATATCAATGAAAAGGAAGGAGTAGAAACGGTCAACCAAATTGAAAAAGCAGGAGGTCAAGCAAAGTTTCTTCATTTAGATGTTTCCAAAAAAGAACAAGTTGATGCGGTGGTTAATGAAATTTTCACCACAGAGGGGTCGCTTGATTTAGCAGTTAATAATGCAGGAATTGGAGGCTCTCCTGCCCCACTTCATGAAACAACTTTTGAAAATTGGAATCAAATGATGGATATCAATTTAACAGGTGTCTTTCTTTGCTTGCAAGCTGAAATAAAATGTATGCTGCAAAAAGGTGGTGGAAGAATCGTGAATATTTCCTCTTTAGCAGGACTTAATGGAATGCCCATGGGTAGCCCATATTCTGCTGCAAAACATGGAGTAATTGGATTGACCAAATCAGTTGCAATTGAATATGGAAAATATAATATTCGAGTCAATGCTGTTTGTCCTGGCTTTGTGGAAACTCCCATTTTAGAAAGCGTCCCGCAAAAAATTTTAGATTATAGTACGAAATTAAGAGTCCCGATGAGAAGAATCGGTCAACCTCAGGAAGTTGCTAATTCTATTTTATGGTTACTGAGTGAAGACTCGTCTTACATTAATGGTCATCAACTTTTAGTCGATGGAGGATTTAGTACAAGCTAAAAAATCATAACATGTAAAAGGTTTAGCGACATCGTTATTAAAGCGGTATATTTTTCAGCTCAAAATATTATCCTAAGTTTATCACATGAAAAAATTAATCTTATCAGCTGCTCTAACTGGTGCAGCAACTACTCGAAGTCAATGTCCAGCCATTCCTTATACTCCTAAAGAAATTGCCGAAGAAGGTAAAAGAGCTGTCGATGCTGGGGCGAGTATTTTACACATACATGCTCGGGAAGACAATGGAGTTCCTAGCTGGCGATTAGAAGTTTTCCAAGCTATCAAAGAAGAAGTTCGCAACCTTTGCCCAAACGTAATTATCAATTTTTCAACTGGTGCACTTGGATTGTCCAAAGAGGAAAGAATGAATCATATTGTCCCGACCAAACCAGACATGGCAGCATTCAATATGGGGAGTATGAATTATGCCATCTATTCCAAACGATCCAAACAATTTTACTTTGAAGGTGTTTTTGAAAACTCATTTGGGACCATGCAATATGTAGTCGAGAAGATGAATGAAGCAGGAACAGTTCCTGAAATGGAATGTTTTGATACAGGTCATATTCGAAATGTGGAACCACTTCGAGACATGGGTTTGATTCCCGATAATGCAGTTTATTCTCTGGTCATGGGTGTCATGGGTGGAATTCCTGCAACCACAGAAAACCTAATTCATCAAATCAACCAAGTCCCACAAGGTGCTCATTGGCAGACGATTGCGATTAGTCGCAAGCAATGGCAATTAGCTGCTGTGGCTTGTACGATGGGTGGAAGTTTTAGAGTTGGTTTAGAAGATAATTTTTATTTACCGAATGGGGAGATGGCAAAGTCTAATGGCGAATGTGCTGAATGGGGAGTGAAATTAGCACGCATGATGGGTAGGGAAATTGCCACCATTGAAGAAGCGAGGGAGATGTTGAATATTCCATTTCGAGATTAAAAATAGTTGAATGATAAAAAAAGTAATTCTAATTTTCTTCTATTTGACTATCTTATTTTTGTTAGTGAATCGTTCTTCCTTTTTGTATTTTAAAAAAGTAGAATTCAAAACTGAAGAACTAAAAATAGTTTATCACTATAAATGGGATTTAATAAACGGCGGGCCTCCGATCAAGCGAAAAGTTTCACTATCTAACCAATCTACTAATTTAAAAAATAGTCAGAAGCTAATTGATGACCCTGAAGATTTTAGTGGTTTTAATGAAGTAAGATTTTATAAAATTAAAAATAAGAAGGTCAAAGGTAAAGGAAATCTTGACATCTTATTAATTCAAGATGGTTGGACGATTACGATTTTTGATTGGAACACTTTAGAACTGTTGGAACAGAATAATGCACAAATTGAAGAAGTAATGAAGATTCAATTTACCGAAGAAGAAAAAGAATGCATTGGACGAATTAAAGGGGAATTTTTTATACCTAGAAATTGTGAAGTGAACTTGAATTAATAAATTTTAATAAATAAAATGTACCAAGAAAATTTATTCAAAAACAAACACGTCCTCGTCACAGGAGGCAGAAGCGGAATCGGTTATGCCATCGCCAAACAATTCCTTCAACTCGGAGCAAGTGTAACCATAGCTTCCCGTAAAAAAGCACCTTTAGAAAAAGCAGCCATCGAACTTTCTAAATTTGGAAAATGCGACGGTCATCCATGCGATATTCGAAAAGTGGAAGACATCGAAGCATTAGCGAATCATATCAAATCCGAACATGGAAAATTAGATGTTTTAATCAATAATGCTGGCGGACAATTCCCTGCTCCAGCAGAATTAATTTCCACAAATGGATGGTCCGCAGTCATCAATAATAATCTCAACGGAACATTTTTCGTTTCGCAACAGATGGCTAAAACATTTTTCATCCCACAAAAAAATGGAAACATTGTCAATATCACCGCTAATGTATTTAGAGGATTTCCAGGTATGGCACACACCGGTGCAGCACGAGCAGGCGTAGAAAATTTAACAAAAACATTAAGCCAAGAGTGGGCAGAGTACAACATTCGAGTCAATGCAGTTGCTCCAGGAACGATAGCTTCCTCAGGTCTCGACACTTACCCTGCTCCGTTGAAAAAATTCTTTACCGAAGCAGAAGAAGAAAATTTGATGAAGCGATTTGGAACGGTGGAAGATGTGGCGAACTCGGTGATGTTTTTGTCTTCCCCATTGTCGAGTTATATTGGGGGCGTGACACTTTATGTGGACGGGATGGAGCATTTGGCGGGAGATCGGATGGGGTTGTATAAAGTGTTGAAGGGGTTTATGTAATAAAAATAAATTTTTAAAAAAACTATGAAACTACTTGTTTATATTCTGATTTTAGGCGGTATCTTTTTAAGTTGTAAAAAAGATGAAATAGTTTTTCAAGGAGATTGGATTGAAAAATATCATTACTTTGATGAGAATGAACCCATTTTTTATTTTCCAAAAAGAATCTTTTCATTTAAAAAAGACAGCATCATAATTCAAAATTTTCACTTTGAGAATAACTATAATAATGAACGAATCAAAAGAGGAACATTTCAAATAGAAAAAGAAAAATTAATCTTTCAATTTGAAAATGCTATCGATACTTTCGACTTCAAATTTAATGCTTCAGGGAACTTACATTTAAAATCAAAAGAAAGCAATATGCAATTTGTTTTTGAAAAAATAGAGGAGTTTAAAAATAAAAATCAATTTGAAATTTTAAAAAAGGATTTAACTGAATCAGTATTTAAATTTTCTCATGACACTATAAAATACGACCTTACTGAAGATAAAAAATACACAATTAGCGGAATTGATAGAGATATGCCTAGTTCCCTTTTCTGGGAAATTGAAATATTTAAAGATGAAGTTTTCTTGGTTTTTGCAGGTAGCCTTGAACCAGCACTTCAGTTAAAGTCAATTAAAAATGATACTCTATTTTTTAAAGTTTATTATCAAGAAAATATAGATTTAAAATTTCACAAAGTCCCACCGAATCAAATTTACGAATCCGATCAATTAATAGGAAACTGGATAAAGGTCAATTATAGTGATTTTGATATTGAAGAGTTTATTGAATTCACCGATTCTACGGTTACTAAAACAATTGGCTCAAGAGAGGAAAACCAAAGTTGGAAAATTAGTAAAATTGGAAATGTAATTGTCTTTAAACACCCATGGAAAATGGAAAGAAAAAATCATTGGAATATTAAAAGTATTTCAAAAGATGAGTTAATTATCATTAGAAATATTAGAGCTAATGAAGCGAAAAAACGAGTACAAGAAATTTCATTTATCAAGAAAAAATAATACCTATATAATATACAAAAAGAATTTCCAGATTTTTAAAATTCTGGAAGTTCTATATTAATAAAAAAATTAAATCACAATACAGTCATGACCAATAAAAATTTCACCGAATCCCACGAACTCTTTCGCCAATCCCTCCGCGCTTTCATCGACAAAGAAGTCCATCCCCACATCAACCAATGGGAAGAAGACCGCCGTATCCCTCGCGAGGTTTGGAAAAAAATGGGTAACATGGGTTTCCTCGGACTCTCCTATCCTGAAGAATATGGCGGCTCAGGATTAGATTTTTTCTATGACGTCGTATTCAATGAAGAATTGGGAAGAGTCAACTCTGGTGGATTTATCATCACCCAACAAGTGGTGCAATATATGTCTGGTCCATACATTTTAAAATATGGTTCTGACGCTTTAAAGAAAAAATATTTGCCCGGATTAATTTCTGGAGACTTGATTTCATCTATCGGAATCACCGAACCAGGAGCAGGTTCAGATGCTCAAAATATTCAAACTCGAGCGGTCAAAGATGGTGACCACTACATCGTAAATGGCTCCAAAACTTTTATCACCAATGGCGTGTACGGAGACTTAATTGTAACCGTCGTCAAAACCAATCCTGATGCTGGAGCAGCTGGAGTAAGTCTTTTGGTCATCGACAGAAATGCCGAAGGTGTCTCTGCCCGTAAATTAAAAAAACTAGGTTGGCATGCTTCCGACACCGCAGAATTAAGTTTTGATAATGTAAAAGTCCCGGTGGAAAATTTAGTAGGAAGTGAAGGAGCAGGTTTTTATTATTTGATGAATGGATTACAATTAGAGCGATTGTGTTTTATTCCTTGCTCGGTCGTGGCCATGGAAACTGCTATTGAAAATTCATTACAATATATGTCGGAGCGAACTGCCTTCGGTCGGTCGATTGATCAATTCCAAGTACTGCGCCATCGGGTTGCGCAGTTAGCGTCGGAAGTGGAAGCGATGAAAGCATTCAGTTATCATTGTTGTGAAATTTATGCAAAAGGAATTTATGATGTAAAAAAATGCTCCATGGCAAAACTCATCTGCACCGAGTTAAATGAAAAAGTAGCGACCCAATGTTTGCAATTTTATGGAGGCTATGGATTTATGGAAGACTATCCGATGGCTCGAATGTATCGAGATGTTCGAGTCGGAACGATCGGTGGTGGTTCGTCAGAAATCATGAGAGAGATCATTTCCAAAATCGTCATTGACTCCTTGGATTACAAAAAAGCGGATTCTACTTACAACTCTTCTTTGGAC
>CAYGRM010000055.1:0-23746 GCA_964352225.1 uncultured Saprospiraceae bacterium
ATTTAGAGCTTCATTGAGAAATTGATAAAATCGAAGTTGGATTAGTTTTTTTAAATTTTTATTTCGCTGCAGTAATTCATTTTCGAGTAAAAACATTTTTTTCCAAAGCGGAATTTCTTTTTCGAACTTATTGGTTAAGAAATACATTTTGATTCTTTGGAAAAAAGAATCATTGTATTGATATAAAAAATCACCTCTTTCAATTTCTGTTTTTGTTCGCGCATGAATTTTCTTTTCGAGTGTAGCGAGAGTTTTGATTTGTGTTTTCACTTTTTTGAAAAGTGCTTTGGTTTCGCTTTTTGAAGTTTCTACAAGGCCAATTCCTCGCAATAAATTTTCCAACCTTTTTTGCAAAATCTTTTTGTAATCTTTCTTCCCTGCACGAACGACAATGCCATCTAAACCAAAATCTTTTTCAATTTTATCCGCTACCACATTTCCTGTTTGGTTATTTTTGGAAGCGATCAAAACTGTTTTACCTTGACTCATCAATTCAACTGCCAAGGCTGCGATGGTGAATGATTTGCCAGTTCCAGGAGGCCCGATAGCTAAAGTTAATCGATGGGTAAAAGTAGATTGTAAAATATTTTCTTGACTTTTATTTAAAACAACGGGGACAGTTAAGTCAATTTTTTTAGTAGTATAGTGTTGCTTTTGAGTTCCAAATATTTCATTAAGTGGCGTTGAAAAAACATTAGTCTCAGACATTTTTTCCAACTCATTTAAAATTCCACGTGATCCTGTTGGTTTATTTAGCATCGCAAGTCCGCAAGCAGGGACGATGATAAATGGAGAATTTTCTTTTCGTTCTTTTTGCAAATCCTTCAACATTTTGTCTGTCCAGAGATTTGGATAATTTTCAATTCTGGAAAAATCTAAACTTGGAAAAATCTCTTTTATCGTTTTTTCAATTTCAAAAACTTGATCAAACTGAATAAATCCTTTTGGTAATTTTTGAGTAAGGTTTTCTAAAATACCCGGTTGAATATTTTCAGCAGCTTGAAGAATAGCCGGATTGATAATTGGATTTTCGGCATCAATCGAAACATAAAAAATTTCATTTTCGACTTTCATTTCCACTTGGTACAAATAAAGAGGGGCAGCAATATTTTGTTTTTTCCTAGCAACCTTCATTTCTCCAAACATAAAAAAAGAACAACAATACAATGCCTTTTCTTTAGAATAAACGGCAAGACGTTGATCTACTTTTTCGCCCCAATCAGTTGAAACTGGAAACTTTAACATTTTCCCTTGCAATAGTTCGGCACTTTCTAAGATGAGCGGATGCTCGACTTTTGCACTATAAAAATTAAGTAAACTAATCGCCCGGTAGTCCGATTGGTAGCATGACCTAAAATAGTTAACAAGCGCTTTTTGCATTATGGAAAAATTAGATTAAAATATTTTTGTAAAACAACTTTAAAATATTTATAAATGGGTAATTTTCGGACTTAAAACTTTAAATCATAAAATGAACCTTAACGAATTTCTCCAACAAGTACTTTTTAGCCTCGGCACTCATGAAGTAACCACAAGGCAACTCATTAGTTGGGGGATCGTTTTGATCGTTACTTTTTTGATGTATCAATTGTCTATTAAAAAGTTTTTACCAAAATATTTCGCTCAGGAGAAATATGTCATTCGAGATAATTCTAGAATTGTAAGAAGTATTCGGAACATTTTCGGTTTGCTTGCCATGATCGGGACAGTTTGGGCACTTGAAATTGATGTTCTTATTTACCAAATGCAAAGTGTAGGAATTCGAGTTTCGACCATTTTATATGCTTTGACGATTTGGCAGGTAGCGGGACTTTTAGATTGGTTAGCTTCGAAAGTTTTGGTTTATAATTATCATCGAAGTCGAAATGATTTGGATTACCAAACTTCCGTTGAAAAATATGCTAAAGAAACAGATGGTAATGCTGGAAGTTTAGTGCGATTAGTCGTGTATGCTGTAGCTGTTTTTTTAGTATTGCAGAGTTTCAATCTAGAAAGCTATACTGTTATCAACTTAACAAAAACTCAGATTAGAGTATCAGATATTCTCGAATCTATCTTGATTATTTTAACTGCTCGATTGATTTTTTGGATGGTAACTCAATTAGTTTTGTATCGATATTATAAACGAAGTCAAATTGATACTGGATCTCAATATGCCATTAATCAACTGCTTAAATATGTCATTTATACGATGGCATTACTTTGGGCAATTTCTAGTTTGGGAATTGAGATGACCGTTTTGTGGGGTGGTGCTGCAGCACTTTTGGTTGGAATTGGTTTAGGATTACAACAAACGTTTAATGATTTTTTCTCCGGAATTGTATTGTTATTTGAACGATCCGTTGAAGTTGGGCATGTTTTGAATATTGGCGAAATGGTGGGAACGGTGAAAGAAATTGGATTAAGAACTTCATTAATTAAAACAAGAGCTAATATTACCGTAGTTGTACCTAATTCAAAATTAGTAACTGATAATGTGATTAATTGGAGTCATCTGGATGAAAAAGTGAGATTTATTATTAATGTCGGAGTGGCCTATGGTTCAGATACCAAATTGGTTAAAAATATACTGCTAAAAGTAGCTGCAGAACATCCTGAAATTGTTGAACATCCTAATCCATTTGTTCGATTTACTGATTTTGGAAATTCATCTTTGGATTTTGAATTACTTTTTTTCTCTCGAAATTTTATTCGAATTGAGGATGTGAAAAGTGATCTACGTTTTGAAATTGATCACCAATTTAGAATGAATAATGTAGAAATTCCATTCCCTCAGCGGGTAGTTTGGATGAAGGGAAATCAAGAACCAAAAAAAGAAGATTAGGTTGATTAAACTATTATTATTGGAAAAAGAGGTGTTAACGTTTGAGCGTTAACACCTCTTTTTTTAGATTTAAGCACTAAATTTTTTCGCTAACTCCTCTAATTCAAAAGTCACAAAACACTTTTTCCCCGTTGGACTGGTGAATGGCATTGCGCAAGCAAACAACTTATCAACTAGTTCTCGCATTTCTTCTTGTGATAAGTTTTGTCCCTTTTTGATAGCAGAACTTCGAGCCATAGCACGAGCTATATTTTCAAAAATATTCAAATTTAAATCTCGATTAGACTTATATTGTTCCAATAATTGTTCGATGATTTTTTGTTCATCTTGTGATGATTTCAAATCAGCTGGAACTCCATGAATCACAAATGCATTTTTTCCAAATTCTTGAATATCGAATCCTAACAAATTAATTTGAGGCAATAAGTCCTTTAAAATTTCTGCATCTGCAGGTGTGAGGGTAATATTTCTAGGAAATAATTCCTTTTGAGTCACCGCTTCTTTTTCATTCAACCTACTCAGATATCGTTCGTACAAAATTCGCTCATGAGCGGCTTGTTGATCCACTAAAATATAACCTGATTTGATATGACTAACGATATATGTTGAGTGAATTTGAAATAACGGTTTTACGTCTTTGGAAAAACTTTGACTCGAATCATCTAATTGATTTCCTTCTGACATTCCACTTTCAATCGTGATGGGTTGGTCACCAATCTTCTCATCTTTCGGTTCATCAAACTCGTCCAAACCATCATACATTTTTTTCCAATTTTGCAAATTGGAACTATCCAGAGGTGAGTTATTGGCCTTCGAAGAAAAGGTTTCATATCGTTGACCTTCAGTTGTAGTACCGCTCGAGGAACTACCTCCGGAAGTACCTCCCAAAAATGAAGGAGTAGAAGAAGCCTCTTTTCTTGATTCACTCATACTTGGCAAACGATGATTATTAAGAATCTGTTCTTGATCAAAGTCTAAAGTAGGAGTAATACTGTATTGGCCCAACGCATGTCGAACAGAAACTTTTAAATAATTATACACTAATCGTTCATCATCAAATTTAATTTCTTGCTTAGTTGGATGCACATTAATATCAATTCTAGCAGGATCTATCTCGATAAAAATCACATATAATGGGTAAGTATCTTTTGACAAAACATCCTCATATGCTCCCATCAAAGCGTGATTCAAATAACCACTTTTGATAAATCTTCGATTGACAAAAAAGAATTGTTCTCCTCGAGTCTTTTTGGCAAATTCTGGTTTCCCTACAAATCCCTCTAGGTGCAAAGCATCCGTTTCTTCCGAAACGGGCACTAATTTTTTGTTACTGTTTTGCCCAAACATATTTACTATTCGCTGACGCAAATTGCTTTCAGGCAAATGAAAAACTTCCGTACCATTATGATGAAGAGAGAAAAATATATCTGGATTAGCTAGTGCTACTCTTTGAAATTCATCAATGATATGACGCATTTCAACTGTTGTCGTTTTTAAAAAATTACGACGTGCAGGAACATTGTAAAATAAATTTTTGATAGAAATACTTGTCCCTGCATTGCATTGACAAACTTCTTGAGATTTGATTTCAGAACCTTCGATACATATCCGAACTCCGATATCCTCATTGTGTTTTCGAGTTTTCATTTCCACCTGAGCGATGGCTGCAATCGAAGCCATTGCTTCTCCTCGAAACCCCATGGTCTTAATGGCAAATAAATCTTTGGCTGCTCGAATCTTGGAAGTTGCATGCCGTTCAAAACTCATCCGAGCATCGGTTGCTGACATACCGCATCCATTATCAATCACTTGGATTAATGTTTTCCCAGCATCTTTGACTATTAATTTGATCTGAGTACTTCCCGCGTCAATCGAATTCTCCATCAATTCTTTCACCACAGAGGCAGGTCGCTGAATCACCTCACCGGCGGCAATCTGATTTGCAATAGAATCGGGTAGGAGCTGAATCACATCAGCCATAGGTTGTTCTTACTTTTTTGTTTTCTAAAAAAAATTGGATCATTTATCCAAAAATCATCCCATTATCTCCGGCAAATATACGTTAATCATTATAAACACACCTACAACTAGCACAACAATAATCCCTAACAACAACATATTAGACTTAAAAACTAATTGTTTCCGTAATCTTGGGTTACTATTTCTTCCTCGACGTAATTGAGATTTGATTCTTTCTTTTGCGGCTTCTGGACTATTTCCTTGCTTTCCTTTTGCCATTTCAATTCTACGTTCCAAGTCTTCTTTCTTTGGATCGTAATGTCGAGGAGTGTAATTAAATTTATGGTGTTTAGGTACTCTGACTATTCTTGGTAGTTTCATTCGAAGTCATTTTTATTTTTAGAAAAAGTAAGATACAATATTGAGAGAAATTTTAGAAATGGTTTTTTGTTAAATGTCTTTGGGTATAAAGATGCCGACAAAGACAAAATTGGTGGATAAAGGAAATAACCAATATTGAACAAGGAATATCCAATCACCAATCAGACTATCTAGATATTAGTTGGATATTGGACATTCCTTGTTCAATATTGGTTATTCTTTAGAGGTTTTCTAAATCATCTAAATAAACTTCTGCTTGCTTTAAAATCTCCGCTCGCTTCTCTCCGTCCATTTTATCCCACAGTCGATAAGCCATTCCTATCCTTGGGTTATTCTCTAATTTCTCTCGATGTCGATCATAAAAATTCCAATACAGACTATTAAATGGACATGCTTTTTCTCCTGTTTTTTCTTTTTTATTATAAAAACACGTTTTGCAATAATGACTCATTTTGTCAATATAATTGGCCGAACTCACATATGGTTTTGTTCCCACGATACCTCCATCAGCAAATTGAGACATGCCTCGAGTATTTGTAATTTCCACCCACTCAATCGCATCAATATAAATTCCCAAGTACCAATCATCCAATTCGTCAGGAGAAATTCCAGCCAACAAAGCAAAATTTCCAGTCACCATCAATCGCTGAATATGATGCGCGTAAGCATAGTCCAAAGACTGCTGCACCGAATGTCGAACACAATGCATTTTGGTTTTGCCAGTCCAGAAATAATTTGGAAGTGTATTGTTATGCTCTAAAAAATTTAACTCCGCAAAGTCTGGCATTTTTGCCCAGTACACTCCTCGCATGTATTCTCGCCAACCAATTATTTGACGAACAAAACCTTCAATTTGAGCAATCGTGATTTCGTCTTGATTTTTTTCCCAATGTGCGATCGCAGCTTTGACCACTTCCAAAGGCGATAACATTTTGACATTCATGCTGAAAGAAATTCGAGAGTGATATAGTGACCAATAATGTGGTGTCAAAGCATCTTGGTAAGTGCCGAAAAGTGGTAAACATTTTTCAAGGAAAAAATCTAATACTTGCAGAGACTCTACTCGATTTGTCGCCCAGATAAAATTTTTCACATCAATATTTCCAATCGTTTTTACACCCTCATCCACAATACGTTGATGAATCTCAGAAACATCTTTTTCAAAAACTAAAGGTTCATTTGGCACATGATCTTTGGGTAATTTTTTTCGATTTTCTTTATCATAATTCCATTGCCCTGTCACCGGTTGATCGCCATCCATCATCAAGTCATACTTGCGTCGCATGCTTCGATAAAACGATTCCATGAGGTACGTCTTTTTACCTTCAAAAAATTCATGCAACTCCAATCGAGTACTCATAAAATGTTCTGAATCAACTACAGCTGAAGAAATTTCTACCTCTTCGCAAAAATTTTTCAACTGCTCATCTAGACGATATTCGTCTGGTAGTTGATATTCAAAATGTTCAATTTTATTTTCTTTGATGACTATTTTTAAATTCTCAACAAGGCTTGATGTATTTTTTTTATCATCCAATTTCCAATAGATAACTTGATGGTTTTCTTCTTTTAGATGCTTCGCAAAATTCTCCATACTTGCGAAAAATGCTACCACTTTTTGAATATGATGAGCCACATAATCCGTCTCTTGGCGCATTTCAAAAAGGACATAAATGATATTTTTATCTACTTTTTGAAACCAAGAATGTTGAGCGTTGAGTTGGTCACCGAGAATGAGTCGTAAGGTTTTTTTCATCTTTATTTTTTCGTTTAATTGTTATAAAAGTCGCTGCGCTCGTTTTTGACGGGCAGCTAAAACTGCCTCTCGGCAGTCAGGGTGACCCGCTACTTTTATTTCTTCGACAACGTTCGCTACAATATTTTACTTCTTCCCAAACCTTTGCCCACTTCTTTCGCCACTTGAATGGACGCTCACAAACGACGCATATTTTTTCGGGTAAATGTTCTTTTTTCATGCTTCTTAAACAATACTTCCTACAGGTTGTTTTGAAAATAAGTAAAACAATAAAAAATGAAGATTGCAGAAAAATATAATTTAACGGTAAGAGATGTTGATCGTATTATCGAAATGGGTTGGGAAGATCGAACCACTTTCGATGCTATCGAAATGCAGTTTGGTGTACCTGAGAAGGACGTGATTAAATTGATGCGAGAAGAAATGAAATTGAGTAGTTGGAAAATGTGGCGCAAGCGAGTACAAGGTCGTTCTACTAAGCATTTGAAAAAAAGACCTTTTGAAGAAGGACGATTCAAATGTTCGCGACAAAAAGCTATTTCAAATAATAAAATTTCGAAGCGATAATTATCGTTTTTTGTTTGACGTTGAACGTTTTATGTTTTACGATCATCCACACAGCACTTCTTCAAAGCTATGCTTAATTAATTTTTCCTCACCTTTCGAGAAGGAATCACATGCTTGTATAAAATCCGTTTTGCCTCCGCTACAACACTCGGATCATCTCGATGCGCCCAAATTTTATCCCTCGCCACTTTTGCTGTTTCTTTTAAATCTATGATAGGTTTTGGATATTTTTTCCCTAATTCAAAATTATAAAATTGTTGTTCCATTATCGTCATTTTCCATGGTTCATGGATAAATTCAATTGGTACATTTTCCAATTCTGGAACCCATTTTTTGATAAAAACTCCATTAGGATCATGATCTTGTGATTGCTTAATTGGGTTGTACATTCGAATGGTATTCAGCCCTGTGACACCTGCTTGCATCTGAAATTGTGGATAGTGAATGCCTGGTTCAAAATCTAAAAAAAGTTGTGCCAACCAATTCGAACCTTTCTTCCAATGTTGCCATAAATTTTGCGTCAAAAATGAAACGAGCATTGCTCGCATTCTAAAATTAATGTAGCCCGTTGCCATCAAACATCGCATACATGCATCAACCAAAGGATAACCAGTTTGCCCGTTTTTCCAAGCTTCGAAATGGACTTGATTTTCATTTCTTTCAAGCAAATTATATCCTCGATTTAAGTTCTCAAATTCCATTCGATCCTCCATTTCAAACTTCTGAACGAAATGACAATGCCAGTGCAATCGAGAGGCAAAATTGGTAAAATTTCGTTTGTAAGATTTTCCTTCCTTCGCTTCCTTTTGCGCCTGATAAACTTGTCGAAGACTTAAATTCCCCCAAGTAATGTAGGGCGAAAGTCGGCTACAACCTCGGCGACTTTCGAGTGGTTTTGAAATATGACGGCTATAATTTTGAATTCGGTTTTCAAAAAAATCATTCATATATCGAAGTCCGATAGAGGTACCTCCTTTTTGAAAATCAGGATGTGGCTGAGTAAATGATTGGGGGATTTCTTTTCCAAAAAAAGGAGGAGAAGTTTCCTCAAAAACTATGGAATTTAGGCTTTGCAAATCAGGATTTTGTAAAGGAGCATCCATATATTTTTTCCATAACTTATTCCATTCATACCTATTTTTCAACCCTCGAACAACCGCATTCGTTTGAGATTCAATCCATTCGATATTATTTTTTTTACAAAAAACTTGAACAGCTTTATCGCGATCGTAAGTGACTTTAATCCCCGTTTCTTCGTGCGAAAAAACATTTTTTATAGAAAATTGAGTTTGGATTTTTTCAAGAACATCAAGCACTTCTCCATGGAAAATAAAAACTTGAGCGTTGTGTTTTTTCAACTGAAAATTCAAATCAACAAGTGATTCCCAGACAAATCTCCAATGTCTTAAATCGTACTGAGGAGCTGCAATTACCGAAGGTTCAAAAATATAAATTAAAGCAATCGGGTCACCCGTTTCAATCGCTAATTTTAGCGGTTGATGATCGGTGAGCCGAAGGTCTCTCTTGAACCAAACTAGATTTATAGATTGCATGGAAATAGAACCAACTTAAAATATGAATTGTTTTGAATTGACTTTTAATCCTAAAAATAAGTTTCTGGATTCATCGCCATTTCTTCTATCTTTTGAAAATATTGCCCCACATGTCTTCCGTCCACCACCGCATGATGTACTTGAACGGAAAGTGGCATTTGTATTTTTCCATTTATTTCAAAAAACTTTCCCCAGGCAATTCGAGGAACTGAATCTGAAGGATGATGTTGCATTGCATGCTCAAAACTAGTAAAACTCACCCATGGAATCGAGGATAAAAAAAGAAAATCATCTCGTCCAACTTCATCCTCAAAGGATGGTTCTGTTTTCATTTTTTCACTTTTTTTAAAAGCTCGTTGAATGAAGTTTTTTGAATCTTTTTCATACTCCACATTACAAAAACTAAACACGTCTGCGACCTCTGTATACACAGAAAAAGAAGGAGAAACCTTTTCATACTCAAAGACTTTCCCCTCTCGAATACGCCAACGAAACTCTCGAATATCATTCGCTACTCTCGAAATTAAATAGACGATACTTGGAGTAATTGGCCAACTATTTTTTTTCAAAAAAGCTAAAAGATGAGTAATCTCCACATTCGCCGTAATATTAAAATGCGGATGATTCATGCTATTAAAAAACTGAAAGTGTTTTTGGCGATGTGGATTTTCAAAAATTATTTCTCGCATTTTTTTTTGACAAAAATAGAAATGAATTTAGAAATACCTAAATGAGTAACATTCAATTTTATTTTTTGAAAAACAAAAACTAGTAATCCCTGTTTTATTTTTTTAAACAAAATATTCTAATTTTTTCTAACTAATTTTGCATCCCGATTTTTAAATCACTCGGCTCATTTTTCCTAAAATAAATATGGCAAATAGAACAACTTCAAAAGCAAAAAGTAATGGCACAAAATCCATCAATGACAATATAGAAGTCATTGGTGCACGTGTTCACAATCTTAAAAACATCGATGTGACCATTCCTAGAAATCAATTCGTCGTGATTACAGGAATTAGTGGAAGTGGAAAATCTTCGTTGGCTTTTGATACGATTTATGCAGAAGGTCAGCGACGATACATGGAAACGTTTTCAGCCTATGCTCGGCAGTTTATTGGAGAAATGGAAAGACCCGATGTGGAGCAAATTACAGGCCTGAGTCCTGTGATTTCTATCGAGCAAAAAACAGTAGGACGGAATCCTCGTTCGACAGTTGGAACGATTACCGAAGTTTATGATTTCCTTCGATTATTATATGCACGAGTAGGTGAAGCCTACTCGCACATGACGGGAAAGAAGATGGTGAAATACACCGAGGAGCAAATGATGGAAAATATATTTAAAACTTTTGGAGGGAAAAAAACGCTCTTGCTTGCTCCTTTAGTCAGAGGGAGAAAAGGACATTATCGGGAGCTATTTGATCATGTGCGAAAGCAAGGATATACCAAAGTTAGAATTGATGGAGAGGTGCAAGATTTAGTTCCAAAAATGCAAGTAGATCGGTATAAAGTTCATGACATTGAGTTAGTGATTGATCGATTGAATATGACGAAAGATCGCAAAGAACGATTTGCAAAGTCATTGCAAACTGCTTTGAAAATGGGGAACGGATTAGTCTTCCTTGCAGAGCAAGGTGCAAAAGAAGTTTTTCCTTACAGCAAGCACCTGATGGACGCCGAGACTGGACTTTCCTACGAAGAACCTTCGCCAAATGCTTTCTCATTTAACTCTCCTTATGGAGCTTGCTCGGAATGCAAAGGACTCGGTGAAGTAATGAAAGTGGATCTTGAAAAAGTCATTCCTGATGATACCAAATCAATCAACGAAGCGGGAATTGTTCCCTTTGGGGAAGTACGAGACAATTGGACTTTTAAGCAATTAAAGTCTATTGCAAAAAAATATAAATTCACTTTTTCCACACCTATTAAAGATATTCCTGAAAAAGCATTAGATATTATTTTGAACGGAGGAGATGAGAGTTTTGAAATAAAAAAAGATTTCAAACATGACTTCGTTTACAATTTGGCTTACGAAGGGTTGAACAACATGTTGATTCGTTGGTACAAAGATTCTGCTTCTGAAAAAATTAGACGTTGGACGGAAGATTTTATGGTTATTGATAAATGTCCCACTTGCAACGGTCAACGATTAAAAATTGAATCGCTACACTTTAAATTAGATGAAAAAAATATCAGCGACTTGGCGGTGATGGATTTTACAGACTTGATGGATTGGGTGGAGAATTTAGAAACAACCTTGACCGAGCGACAAAAGGCAATTGGACATGAAGTAATCAAGGAAATCAAATTGCGAATCGGGTTCCTTTTGAATGTAGGTTTGGATTATTTGAATTTGGATCGACCTGCGAGAACTTTGTCAGGTGGAGAAGCTCAAAGAATTAGATTGGCGACTCAGATTGGTTCACAATTGACAGGAGTGACTTATATTTTGGATGAGCCCAGTATCGGTTTACATCAGCGAGATAACCAACGATTGATCGAGGCGTTGAGAGACTTATCTGATATTGGAAATACGGTTTTGGTTGTAGAGCATGATAAAGATATTATGTTAGCAGCTGATTTTTTGATTGACTTGGGGCCAGGAGCTGGTAAGCATGGCGGAGAATTAGTGGGTGCCGGAGTGCCTGAAACTTTTTTGAAAAAAGATACTTTGACCTCGCTTTATTTGCGAGACAAAAAGAAAATAGAAGTTCCTAAAAAACGTCGAAAAGGAAATGGTGATTTTTTAGAGTTAAAAGGTGCGAATGGAAATAATTTGAAAAACGTCAACATCAAAATTCCACTCGGTACTTTTTGTTGCGTAACTGGAGTTTCAGGAAGTGGGAAATCTACTTTGATTAATGAAACGCTCTATCCAATTTTGCGTCAGCATTTTTATAAAAGTATCAAACGGCCAATGGAATATAAGTCCATCAAAGGTTTAGAACATGTGGACAAAGTGATTGAAATTGATCAATCTCCCATCGGGCGAACACCTCGATCGAATCCAGCGACTTACACAAAAATGTTTGATGAAATCCGAAAGATCTTTTCAAGTCTGCCGGAGGCAAAAATTAGAGGGTACAAACCTGGCCGTTTTTCATTTAATGTAAAAGGTGGTCGTTGTGAAGAGTGTCAAGGAGCAGGAAAACGAGTAATTGAAATGAATTTCCTTCCAGACGTACAAATTGATTGCGAAAGATGCCAAGGAAAAAGGTATAATCGAGAAACCTTAGAAATTTTATATAAAGGAAAATCTATCAGCGATGTATTGAATATGACGGTGGAAGAAGCCGTTGATTTTTTCGAAATGATTCCAAAAATCCATCGAAAAACTAAAACACTAAAGGACGTTGGGTTAGGTTATATCACTTTAGGACAACAAGCTACGACACTTTCGGGAGGAGAGGCTCAACGAGTAAAACTCTCTGAGGAACTATCTAAAAGAGATACTGGAAATACCATTTATATCTTAGATGAACCGACGACTGGTTTACACTTCGATGATATCAGACAATTGTTAATTGTATTGAATAAATTAGTAAAAAAAGGAAATACCATCGTGGTCATTGAGCATAATTTAGATGTGGTTAAAGTCGCAGATTATATCATTGACATGGGGCCTGAAGGTGGAAATCGAGGTGGAGAAGTCGTGGCACAAGGGACTCCAGAAAAGGTAGCAAAAGTGAAAAAAAGTCACACCGGACATTTTTTAAAGATGGAATTATAAATTCTTTTTTCAAAATAGTTAAAAGAATGTTTAAAATTTCAATAGGCTAAAAATAGATTTTAGCTGAATTCTTTATTCACTTTGGGTTGAACTTAATTTTCGTTGATCTCGCTATATTTTGCATTTAATTGGTAGGAGAAACTATAAGTTATTGATTTTCAGATAGTTAAAAATTTTAATATACACTAAAATCCGATTAGGTTTAATTACTTAATCGGATTTTTTTAGTACAAAAATACTAGTCAACTTACCCAACATTTAACGTAACTCACCACGTTTATATATTTTTGGAGCGAATTTTCTCTCAAAAATCAAAAAAAGGTTTTTACTTTGTTTCTAGTTTTAAATTTCCTTAATTTTAGGAACGTAACCAGAACTCTAAACTTTCAACCTACATAACCATGAAGAAGCTGATCAACAAGGGAATGCAATTCTTTTTCCAGCAACGCTACAAGCGTATTCTTCATTTCATGGAACACCCTCATGAAGTGCAAAATGAGGTACTCAAAGAGCTCATCCAATCTACCAAGCACACCGAATGGGGTAGAAATCATGACTTCAAATCCGTTAAAACTCAGGCTGACTTTGCCGAAAGAGTGCCGGTTCAGGACTATGAATCATTAAAACCCTATATTGAAAGAATGATGTTGGGGGAGTCCGATGTGTTGTGGAGTGGAAAAATTAAATGGTTTGCTAAATCCTCTGGAACAACCAGCGACAAAAGTAAATTTATTCCAGTTTCCAAAACGAATTTGAAAAAATGTCATATTCGAGGGACTTGGGACACCATGAATTTATTTTATCATAATCGCCCCGATGCGCGACAATTTGAATGTAAAAGTTTGTTGATGGGAGGCAGTCTTGACCATTTTGATGCGCACCCTGATACTTTAGTAGGAGATGTTTCTGCGATTATGATGGAAAATATGCCTTATATCGGTCGCCCATTTTTTACCCCAGATATTGAAACGGCGACGATGCCTAAGTTTGATGAAAAACTCGAACGGATGGCTCAAATTACCAGTAAAGAAAAAGACATGGTAATGATTGGTGGAGTCCCGACTTGGACCATGGTTTTTTTAGATCGGATCTTAGAATTGACGGGTAAGAAAAATATGTCAGAAGTCTGGCCAGACTTGGAAGTTTATATTCATGGAGGAGTAAGTTTTGAGCCTTATCGAGAACAATTCCATAAATATTTCCCCAATGGAAATGTTCAATATATGGAGATCTACAATGCGACAGAAGGCTACTTTGCCATTCAAAATGATTTGAATTCTAGGGATATGCTGCTGCTGCTCGACAATGGAATTTATTATGAATTTTTACCTGCTGAGGAATGGGATAAAGATAATCCAAAAGCAATTCCGCTTTCGAAAGTTGAAGAAGGAAAAAACTATGCGATGGTCATCAGTACCAATGCAGGTTTGTGGAGATATGTTCCTGGAGATACCGTGATGTTTACTTCAACCTCTCCCTACAAAATCAAGATTACAGGTCGAACCAAGCAATTTGTCAACGCATTTGGTGAGGAAGTGATGGTTTCCAATACTGATAAAGCATTGGCTCAAACTTGCCAATCAACGGGCGCAGTCGCCCTTGAATATACTGTTGCTCCTATCTTTTTATCCAAGCAAGGAAAAGGCGGGCATGAATGGCTAATTGAGTTTGAAAAAACACCTGACGATCTCAGTAATTTCAATAAATTATTGGATGAAAATTTGCAAAAAATCAACTCCGATTACGAAGCAAAAAGATACAAAGGTATGGCTCTCAAACAATTAAAAATGAGACCAATGCCAAAAGGTACTTTTCACAAATGGCTAAAATCGAAAGGTAAATTTGGCGGACAACACAAAGTACCTAGACTTGCTAACCATCGAAAATATGTGGAAGAGATTTTAGATTTTTCGAGTGGCGTTGCGCAGTAATCATCTCAGGATTTATGAATAATAAAAAAGGATCATCCAAAATTAAATTGGATGATCCTTTTTTATTGGTTCTAAATGAATTCATTTGGTCAATTATAAATAGTTATTGAGTTATTGGTTCTCAAGTTATTTCCAAAATGGTACTTCTATAAATTGTAAGACTAATAACTCATTAACCAATAACTTAGTAACCAAATGAAATCATCTAGAACCTTTTTATTGCTTATTTCTAATAATCAGTTTTGCGAAGCACGATCCATAAAGTTCAAAAGATCTGGATAGGAAGCAGATTGCGACTGCGATTCACTTTCAGTTAATCGAATTCCATTAATGTATGGAATAACCTCGGCAGTTGTAATTCCTTGACGCTGAAGTTCCTTTCGAAGGAAACTAGCCGATTCAAATGTTTTATACAAACCAATGGTGTATTGATAATAATTAGAATCAGCACGACTTTCTACCATAGCATCAGGGTAATCTATAATCATTCGACTATTGTAATTTTGTTTGATTTCTGCTACTTGAACCTTGTAGGAAAGACCCTTGGTTGCTTTGTCATAGAACAAACCTTTCGAGGATTTCATTCCTTCCTCCACCTTTGGCTGTCTTACCATAAAATTGACGGGTACTTGCTTAATATTCAATAATTTAAAATCAATTCTTCGATTCAATCTTTGTCCTAGTAAATTAGGTGTATCACCAAAAACATTTTGGGCGATTGGAAAATTTGCCCCACATCCTTTTAATAAAATGTTGGAAGGTTCAACCCCGCCTTTAATCAAATAATCTGCAACCTGCTCGGCTCTTTTTATGGAAAAGTACAACGAAAATTGTTCTTGACCTTGATTATCAGAATTACCTGTAAGTTCAACTTTTAACTGTGGATACTCTTTCATCAAACGAATAATTTCATTCAATTGAGCAATGTTATTGGTATTCAATAAATCATCATCAGAATCATAATAAATTGGTTCCACTTCAAAATCATCCATCTCTCCTTTGAAGGCATAACCATTATTAATCATATAATTTTCATCCGGTTCGAGATTTAAGTTTTTAAATGCTAAGGTGTGAAACCCAGCTGGAGTGGATGAAACTAATTGCTCCAAATTTTGATTTTTGAAATATGCAACATACAAATCTCGTCCACCAAATCCACCAATCCTAGATGAGGAAAAATAGGCCAACGAACCATCTCGACTCAATCGAAAATGATCATCATCTTTTGGAGAATTAATCGGTAACCCTAAATTTTGTGGCTTCGCCCATTTCTTTTTAAAATCATTAAAAACTGCTTTATAAATATCAAACCCTCCGATACCAGTTACACTATTTGAACTAAAATATAACGTCCGTCCATCCTCTGCTAAAAATGGATCAGTCTCATCATAAGCCGAATTAATAGTACTTCCTAAATTAAGCGGAGCACACCATTTCCCATTTGATTTTTGAGAAATATACAAATCACTCCCTCCGAATCCACCATCAATTCTACTCGAGAAAACAAGGGTGGAATCATTAAAAAAATAAGGAGCAGCATCACCTCTTTCTGCAACAATGGAACTTTGGAATCTAGGCGGATACAAAGGTTTATCTTCGATTGGCTTAAATGAATCAATCAAAATTTGTCCACTATACAAATCAAATCCTTTGAACAGAAGCATCGCAGATCCTTCCTCATTAAAATCTAGGATAACATCATTCTGAGGGCTATTCAATAAATTACTTAATCTTACTGGATTAGTCCAAGCTCCATTTTGAAGGATGATGGAAAAAATATCACTAGAGTATTTTCCTTTCAAATCATCGAGCTTTCCTTCTTCATCTCGAAGCCCTCCTAAGTTGCCCGTACGAGCTGAAGAGAAATATAACTTTCCAGGATTATTGGGACTTTGAACAGAGGCAAATTCATCAAATCGAGTATTTACATTATCTCCTAAGTTTTCTACAACTGCTAATTCTTTTTGATATTTCACTTTTAGGCCTTGTGCACATCTCTTAATATCATCTTTGACTGCCAGCCGATTGGGATCATTTGAAGAACTATATTTTAAAAATAATTTGTAGTTTTTAATCGCTTGCTCAAAATCTTGTTTAGCATGATAAGCACAACCCAAATAAAAATAAGGGATAGCTTTTGGCTTCTTTTTATTAGAAACTAAAGCTGATAAGTAGTCTATACTTTTATCCATCTCCTGATTAAAAAAATAACAAATGCCTAAACGAAGTTTTACTTCCTCGTCTTTCGATTTAATTTTATTATATTTTTTATATAACTGAAGTGCCTCAAAATATTTATCATTATTGAAGTAAAGGTTAGCTTTATCTTTTATTTTTTTTTGGGAAAATTGACCTGTCGCTGCAAGACAGAAAGAAGAGATGAAAAGAGTGGTAAGAAAAATTTTTATAATGTTCATAATTCACAGTTTTGAAATTCGCCCTAGTGTGATAGGCTATTGTTGTAAAAACTACTTGAATTATCGTTTAACGGATTTGAGAATTTTTTGTGTCTTTTTTTTAGAAAAAAATAAAAAAAGAGATGCCTCTGAAACGAAGCATCTCTTTTTATTATTTTAAATAGTCCTTTCAGCATCGAAGGCTTCCAAATATTTTCCTACTTGAGTCAGGAATGAGCCTCCAAGGAAACCATCTACGATTCGATGATCGTATGATAAAGATAAAAACATCATGTGGCGAATGGCAATCACATCTCCATATTCTGTCTCAACTACCGCAGGTTTTTTTCGAATTGCTCCAACTGCCATAATCGCAACTTGAGGTTGATTGATGATTGGAGTTCCCATCACATTTCCAAATGTTCCCACATTGGTCAAAGTGAAAGTTCCATCTTGAATATCCGCAGGTTTCAATTGATTAGCTCTTGCTCGACTTGCTAAATCATTTACTGATTTAGTTAGACCCAACAAGTTCAGATGATTCGCATTTTTGATCACGGGAACGATCAAATTGCCCGAAGGAAGAGCGGCAGCCATTCCTATATTGATATTTTTCTTTACGATAATTTTAGTTCCATCCAAAGAAACATTAATCATTGGGAAGTCACCAATTGCTTTAGCAACGGCCTCTATAAAAATTGGCGTAAAGGTGATTTTCTCTCCATGCGTTTTTTGGAAATTAGTTTTAATTTTATTTCTCCAGTTGACGATATTAGTAACGTCAACTTCAACAAACGATGTAACGTGTGGCGAAGTGTGTTTTGACATCACCATATGCTCTGCGATCAATTTTCTCATTCGATCCATTTCTACAATTTCAGTTCCACCATCAAAGGAAATCTGAGGTTGAACTGGCGCACTTGCAGATGTTGAAGGAGTTGAGGGAGCCGAAGGTGTAGCAACTTTGGCAGTAGGTGCTGTACTTGAAGTAGAACGATTAGAAAGATAATTCATCATATCATTTTTAGTCACTCTTCCTTTCGCACCACTTCCTGGAATAGTATCTAATTCCGCAACACTAATATTTTCTTGTTTTGCAATATTTTTTACCAAAGGAGAATAAAAGCGATCGCTTTTTGCAACTTCATTTGTCGCTACAGCTGGGGCTGAAGTTGCAGCAGAAACAGAAACGGGAGCTGGGGTTGATTCTTTTGGGCTATTTTGCTGGCCATTAGTTGAAGGTGCTTTCTCTACACTTGGCGCTGGAGTTGAACTTACTTCTTCCCCTTCAGTAGCGATGATTGCGATTACTTTTTCGATTTCAACCACATCGTCTACTTCAAAAAAGATTTCTTTGATCACTCCTTTTACTGGCGAAGGCACTTCGGAATCTACTTTATCGGTAGCAATTTCGAGAATGGTTTCATCCACATCTACTGCATCGCCAACATTTTTTACCCACTTCAAAATGGTTGCCTCCATTATACTTTCTCCCATCTTGGGCATAATTAATTCTACTTTAGCCATAATTTATTTTTAGGTTAAATGGTTTGGTTAGGTCATTTTATTTTCCGGCACAAAATTACAGGAATTATAGTTCTAATAAAAATTTTCGAATCACATTCAACGCAACAGTTGTAGTGTATTCGATATTTTTCATGCGATCTTTCCACAAGTTTAGTTGATATGTTCTCGTATTATCTTTATCTCCGATGGCCACCCAAATTAGTCCAACTGGTTTTTCTGGAGTTCCTCCGCCTGGCCCAGCAACTCCCGAAATGGCTACAGCAATATCCGTTTTCAATAAATCCAATGCTCCTTGAACCATTTCCTTTACCGTTTCTTCGCTAACTGCTCCATAGTTTTTGAGCGTAGAGGATTTAACCTTAAGTTGGTTCATTTTGACATCATTAGAATATGCAACCACACTCCCCATAAAATATGCCGAACACCCTGGAACAGAAGTAATTTTATGTGCCAAATAACCCCCGGTACAACTTTCTGCTGTCGCTAAAGTTTTTCCTTTTTCAATCAATATTCGACCAATCACTTCTTCTAGTTTCTCTTTTTCAAAACCAAAAATGAATTCTGAGATCAATGGTTTGAGTTCCTCCACTTTTTGATCTAATAAAATATTTAGTTCTTTTTCATCATCCCCAGTTCCAGTCATTCGTAATCGAACCTGACCAGTTCCTGGGAGGTAGGCCATTTTTATGTTTTCGGGTAGTTTTTCTAAAAACCCATTAATTCGATCTGCAATCCTACTCTCTCCTTCTCCAACTGTCAAAATAGTTCGATGGGAAATCGGTTTTCCTGGAAATTGAATTTTTAATTTGGGTAAAACTTCCGCTTCCATCAAATATTTCATTTCATAAGGAACGCCTGGCATCGAAACCAAAACTTTCCCTTCATGCTCAAACCACATTCCGGGAGCTGTTCCCATTTTATTCATCAACAAATCTGCATTGGCAGGCATGTATGATTGTTCGTGGTGAGCTTTGGTCATACTTTTACCAAATTTTTGAAATAGCCGTTGGATCCGATTATACGTTGATTCGCTAAATCGCATATCAACTCCAAAATAATCTGCTAATGCTTTTTTAGTAATATCATCTTTGGTTGGCCCCAAACCTCCTGTGAGCAAAATAATATCTGCCTCCGAAAATGCTGAATCAACTGCCTCGGTAATATCTTTATGCGTATCACTTACGGTTACAATTTTTCCAACATGGATACCTTGCATATTCAACTGCTGCCCCATCCAAGCAGAATTGGTATCGACAATTTGTCCTATCAAAATCTCATCACCAATCGTGATAATGTGTGCTTTCATTATTATATTTTTAAATCAAAACTGAGCTAGCCATTTAAATCAAAAGTATTAAAAGGTAAATTCACCTTGAAAGTTTTGATTTTGATTGATTTTTTGATTTTGATTATTCTACTTCCTCATAATCAATATAATCCCCTTCGTCTGTTTTTTTCTCATTCTCTTTAATTTTAGAGTTCTCTTTTTGATTTGCAGAACCCAACTGGGATTTCCACGTACTATATCTGTACACCATATATATTAGGCCAAAAAGAATTAAATATTTCATTTCTAATTTTTTTTGCAAAAATACACTTCATTCTGTTAAAAATGCGATTGTTTTAACCAATGTTACACATATAAACGTTAGCAATATTTTATTACTTTTGCAGTTCTTTTGAAAATGCGGTTTTTATTTATAAAACATTATTACAGGCAGCTTCCATACGGATAAAAAGCGACCTGCTACATTTTAACTTATTCACCTAATGGATTCATTTAAAAAATTAGTCAATATTGCCGGTTGGACGGTTTTTGGAATTGCGACCATCGTGTATTTCTTTTCAGTTGAGCGGACAGGAAGTTTGTGGGATTGTGGAGAGTTTATCACCGGAGCATACAAACTTCAAGTAGTTCACCCTCCTGGTGCAGCTTTATTCTTATTAGTTGGACGGATGTTCGCCATGGTCGGAAGTGTTTTCTCAAGTGATCCAGCAAATATTGCTTTTGCCGTTAATATGCTTTCAGGAGTTTGTAGTGCATTTGCAGCGATGTTTATTTGTTGGGTAACGATCATGTTAGGACAAATGGCGATTGTTGAAAAAGAGGAAGAACCTACTTCTGGGCAAGAGATTGCTTTATTAGGTTCAGGGGTGATTGCAGGTTTGGCTACGGCATTTTCTACTTCAATTTGGTTCTCAGCAGTTGAGGGTGAGGTGTATGCAATGTCAACATTTTTCACCGCATTGACGCTTTGGGCAGTTATCAAATGGTATAATTTGCCAGACAAACCAGATTCAGATCGTTGGTTAGTTTTTGCAATTTATGCAGCAGGACTTTCGATTGGAGTCCACCTTTTGAGTATTTTGACATTCCCAGCACTAGCGCTTTTTTATTATTTTAAAAAATATGAAAATCACACTTTACTAGGAATGGCAGGTGCTTCTGCGATTGGAGTTGTGATGATCGTGGCTTTACAAACTTTAATCATTACTGGAATTCCTCATCTATGGACTGCTTTTGAATTAATGATGGTGAATTCATTTGGCTTACCATTTCACTCAGGAGTTGTTCCTACAGTTTTATTGGTTGGATCATTATTGACACTTCCACTACTTTATCTTCATGGAAAAATAAAATCACTTACACCAATTTATGTTGCTTTAGGTGTTTTAGCATTGACTGTTTTCTATTATTTGAGTTATGGAGGAGGACCTGGTTCAAGCATCACGCTAGGTGGTTTTACAAAATTAGCTATCCTAGTTGGAGTTTTATTCATGGGAGCAACCTATGCCCTTGACAAATATCGATACTTAGCTCAATTAGTTTTGGTTAGTATGACTTTAGTGGTTATTTCATTTTCTACAGTTGGAGTTATTGTAATTCGAGCGAATGCGAATACTCCGATTAACATGAATGCTCCAAGTGATCCAATGCGATTATTACCTTACTTGAATCGGGAACAATATGGAGAGCGATCTTTATTCAATGGACCTAACTTTGATGTAAAGCGAAACGAAATTACTACTGAAGTAGAAAATAGATTTGGAAGAGTAGCAGGAAAAGATAAATATGTAATCACCGATCGAAAGATCACTCAAAAAATAAAATCTAGCGCTAAAACCATCTTCCCTCGAATGCAGGATGGTTCGCAAAGTAGACCTCAATTGTATGGAATCTGGATGGATACTTGGGGTGCCAAAGGTTCGCCGACTGTCATGGATAATATCCAATTTACTATCCGATATCAATTGGGTTGGATGTATTGGCGATACTTTATGTGGAATTTTGGAGGAAGACAGAATGGTGATCAAGGATTTTATTCTTGGGATGCTACCGATGGAAATTGGCAATCAGGAATTAGCTTTTTAGATAGTTCAAGACTCTATAATCAAGCTGATGAACCTTCTAGATTAGCTAATAATAAAGCGAGAAATAAATATTACATGCTGCCATTCCTTTTTGGATTGTTCGGTTTGTTTTTTCATTTTTCCAAAGATAAAAATGGAGCAATGGGACTTTTTGCTTTATTTATTATCACAGGTGTAGGTCTGATTATTTATTCTAATCAGCCTCCAAACGAACCTCGAGAAAGGGATTACGTTTTGGTTGGTTCCTTTTTCACCTATTGTATTTGGATAGGAATGGGAGCACTCGCCTTGTTTGAAGTATTGAGAAAAAATGCCAACCTCACGGGCAAAATTGCAGCTCCAGTTGCAGTTGGTTTAGTGATGCTTGCTCCAATTTTAATGGGCTTCCAAAATTTTGATGACCATTCTCGAAAAGATCATTCAGGTGCGAGAGATTACGCCAGTAACTTCTTGGAATCATGTGAGCAGAACGCCATCATTTTTACCTATGGAGATAATGATACTTATCCACTTTGGTACGCTCAGGAGGTTGAAAATATTCGAACAGATGTTCGAGTAGTCAACCTGAGTTTGATTGCGGTTGATTGGTATATTGATCAATTGAGAAGAAAAGTCAATCTATCTGATGCCATCAAAATGAGTATTCCGATGGAGCAATTAAGAGGTTTTAAACGAAACCAATTAATTATTCCAAATGACCCTGTTAGAAGAGAATACGAAATGCCTCTTTGCAGCGCTATGAAAATAGTGGGTGAAGATAACCCTGGCCCTACTGGTGGACAACTAGAAAGTTACATGCCTACTAGTAAGCTGAGCATTCCGGTGGATCAAGCAAAAGCAAGATCAATGGTTAACCCTGAGGACTATGATAAAATCGTAGATAAAATAGTATTCGACGTAGATGATATTTATCGAGAGGATAATGAAAGAGCTCTTGCTCAAGGGAAAGAACCTAGAACTAATAATCAATTATTAAAAGGAGATATTGCTGTTTTGGATATCATTTGTTCTAATTTCCAAGATCGACCAATTTACTTTGCGGTCACTTGCCGACCTGAATCGATGCTAGGATTAGATGATTATTTCCAATTGGAAGGATTAGGTTTAAAATTGGTTCCTTTGAAAAATAGAGATCGAGAATATGGTTTCTTAGGCATGATGGGAAAAGGAAAAATAGATGCAGATAAGACTTTAGAATTGATGTCTACCAAGTTCCGATGGGGAGGATTTGACCAACATGAAACTTTCATTGACCGAAGTTTTGGCCCTGCTATCCAATCTCAAAAAGCTGGAATGGTTAGAGCTGCCCAAACATTCCTTGATCGAGGAGAAAAAGAAAAAGCAGTTGAAATGGCTGATATATTTTTCAAAGCATTTCCTTTTATGAATTTCCGGTACGAGTTCCAATCTCTTCAAATGTTAGATATTTATGTGGAAGGGGGTGCTTATGATAAAGCAAAACCACAAATCGAATTGATGGCTCAAGAAACAGAAGAATATCTTAAATTCTTCCAGTCTATTGATGAAGAAACTCGAACTAGTCGATATGGCTTTGGTCGTGAAAACCAATTCTATAATGGTTTCCGAAGAGGTAATCAAATTTCTCCAGGAGCGAAAGATGAATTGATGAGGTTAGTTCAAAAAGGAGAAGGAACAGATTCAGAGTTTTACCAACAGCTGAAGGAAAAATTTAAACCTTACGAATTAGCACCTATTAAGAATTAATTTTTTTAGAAAAAAATACAAAG
>CAYGRM010000056.1:0-23700 GCA_964352225.1 uncultured Saprospiraceae bacterium
GTCATGAAAACATTATAAGTTTTTTTTGAAAAAACGCCGAAACGATTGTCTGAAATAATAATGTCAATTTTTTCATCAGCAATAATTTTAGCAATTGCTTTTTTCTCTTTAGCAATTGCTCGCATCATTTTTGGAAATTGCCAAGCCATGTTCCACATCATATTTGAAGTGCGATAAGTAATGTTGTAGGCAGGCAGTTGAAAGCAAGGAAGTTCAGGAAATTCTTTTTGCAATAGATGAAAAGCACGACCATCCGAAGCCAAAAAAACAGAAGCGTTTTGTTTTTGCAAAAATCGAATAATTGGAATGCATCGAGTCGCATGGCCCAATCCCCAATTTAAAGGAGCAACTAAAACCTTTTTTGGTTCGTTCAAATTTTAAACTAAATTTGTTTTGAAAAAATCTTCAAAAAATATGATAAATCGTAAAAAAATAATTTGGCTGTGTTTTTTAGCCATCACTATTTTGACCATCGCAAGTTGTAAAGCAGGGGATTGTAATTGTCCGCAACTTTGAATTTAGTGATAAACTATGAGTGATAAGTGATGAGTTTTGACGAAAGGAACTCATCACTTATCACTCATAGTTCATCACTTTTAACGCCTATCTGCGCATCTCACACATTTCGTGCTTTCAGGCATGTACATCAATCGAGCAGGTCGAATAGGGTTTTTACACATCGAGCAATTTCCAAAATTTGCATCATCAACTTTGGTCAAAGCGAGTTGTAATTTCGATAACTTCGCTTTGGCTGATCGGAGGGCTGCTTCCGCCACCCCTTTATTATTTATGGCATCCATTCGACTCACTCGTCCGAGGGAATTTTCAGGACTGATAGGTTTAGTTGAATCGAGTAGGGGGACAATCGCCGCTTCAATTTTAACAATCTCTTCGTTTATTTTTTCTCTTAATGCTTTTCTATCTTCGAGTGTCATGGCTTTTTTTTACAGCATATAGTGACCTGCTTCAGCAGATGTAATTATTTTTTTAAAAATCTGCTGAAGCAGACCGTTTCGGGTGGTGTGAATGTAGAATGAGTTTTCATAAAATTAAATCATTCTAACTGTAAATCTTATTTTTCCTTCAAAAAAGTAAACTCTCGAAACGTTACTTTTTTCAATATTATCATTTAGATTATATGTTAAAGTTTGGCTGAGGAATAATTCTTAACCTTTTAGTTTAAACTATGAAAAAATGAGTTTGTTAACTCGTTATCAATGTTTTAAATATTTATGTTAAAAACATATGAAAGTAGAATTGAGATAGGTTGTTATGATTTGGCAAAGTAATGACAATTTGAAGCTATCATTTTTAAGTGAAAAGGCTTAACTTATAATTAGAACAAAAATTAAACATTCACTAATAGGCATTTTAAAAAATTATTCTTTGAAAAAAAACTTTACATTTTTACTCCTTTAAAGATGACCTTTTAAGATGTCCAAAAACACCACTAACCGTGAGTCAATTCAATTGGACATACCTTGCACCCTCCGGCAAAAAGCACCACGTAGGCCTTTTTCATGGAGAACGTACAGGCCATGTTATGATTTATTGTAACTCCAAAGTCGTACTCGTCGACTTCAAAGTGCGTGAAACAAAAACTTACTCCATTTTTATCGAAGAAGAACTTTGCGAAATCGGAATCGAGCGGCAGAAAGATCGTTTCGTTTATGGTTTTGATATTAACAAAGATGTCGATACGCCACTCAATCGAATTCGAAAAGCTACTGATAAAAAGCATCTCAAAATGGGGATGGCTTTTATGGGCGTTTTGGGTACACTTGTTTTTATTGCTGTTTTAGTTTTAGGAAAACTAGGAACGGATAGAGATCAACCTAGCCTTGCTGCACTTTTGGCAGCAAGTGGTAAAGTAACCAATGCCAAGGTTTTTCTTTCTGATCCAGAAAGAGCAACGTATAATTTTATTGCTAACGGGAAAGTTTATTCAAAAAAAACAGCTTACGAATTGGGTATTGATATTATTTTGGAAAATGGAATGCCGTTGGAGGATGGCGATGAATTTTTAGTAAAATATTCTTCTACGAAACCCGAGTTGCACCAAATTCAATTTAATCGACCGACCGAAAATCAAATTGGTATATATAAAGATAGGGCAACTGAAAAGTATCAAGAGTTGCATCCCAAAGAGTCTTTGGAATATTGTAATTGCTTGACTGATATTGCATATGAATTGGATGGAGTCAATGGTTATGCGAAATTTTATTTGCAAGACCAAGATTATTATCAAAATCCACGATACAATGAAGACAGTTTCCATCGTCTTGTTCGAAGTGTTCCTTTTCAAAAAGAAGTCGAGAAAAGATGTTGGGAAATGAAATAAAAAAAATTGTGATAGGTTAATTAGGTTATTGGTCAATCTGCGATTTTAAGCGTTTTTAAAATATGGTAAAAGCCTTCAATCTTTTAATTTGATTGTAGGCTTTTTACTTTAAATAACTTCATTTTAAAATTAGGTTGTTCCTTAGTTTTTTTCATTAATTTTGCGAAAAATTAAAATCAAGAAATAGTGGAATTTTTAAATCAACACATCGAAAGTTTAATATTTACCGCCAAGCAACCGATAACAGTTGCGGAGATTGGGGAGGCATTGGAGCATACCTTTGAAATGCAATTTCGGAAGGTGGAAATTAAAGAAGCAATTGGAGAGATTGAAAAAAAATATCAAGATGAGCAGTTTCCTTTCGAAGTAGTAGGAATAGCAGAAGGTTACCAATTTTTGACCAAAGGAGCTTACTTTAATACGGTGGCAATGTACCTTAAGCAGACTACTAAAAAGAAACTATCTCGAGCTGCTTTGGAGACACTATCTATTATTGCCTACAAGCAACCTGTGTCAAAACCTGAAATGGAAAAAATCCGAGGGGTAAGTTGTGATTACGCTTTGCAAAAACTTTTAGAGAAAGAATTGGTTACTATTGTAGGACGTGCTGAGACGGTTGGAAAACCATTGCTTTATGGTACGCATGAAAAATTCATGGATTATTTTGGCTTAAAAAGTTTAGAGGATTTACCTAAACCAAAAGATTTCAAAATGCCAGATACCAGTATCGGAGAAGCTGCGCCAATTGAAGAAGAAGTTTCTGCCTTTGGTCAAAGTAAAGCAGTTCCTGCTCACCCAAGTGGAATCACAAATGTGGTGAGTGATATCATGAGTGCAGTACTTTCGTTAGATATTGGAGCACCTAAAATTAATATTTCTACTCTTGCAAAAGATGAGGAAGAATAAAATTTAATTATGGAAGATAAACCATTAGTAAATAGAGTAGCCAATAGTGGATTGGTCACGATCAATTTAGAAGATTTTTTCCCAAAAGGAAAAGTAATAGTCTTTGATATGAAGGATTATCTTTACATGGAATTGATCCTGAAAGAAAAAGATTTTCGAGCTGCTCTTAAAGAGCATGATTGGTCGCAATATGAAGGAGCTAATTTATTGGTGATTTGTTCGACGGATGCGATTATTCCAGTTTGGGCATATATGTTGGTGACGGGTTATGCAGAGCCATTTGCGACTGAAATTTTCCAAGGCGATGAGGAAACATTTTACAAAGTAGCTTACGAAAAAGCGCTAATGAATTTTGATGGAGCACAGCATGAAGGTGCGAGAGTTATTATCAAAGGTTGCAGCAATAAACCAGTTCCGCCAGCAGCTTATGTGATGTTGACTAAAAAATTACGACCATTTGCGCAAGCGATTATGTATGGTGAACCTTGTTCGACAGTCCCTATTTTTAAGAGGCCTAGAGTTTTGAAAAAGGATTAAAAAATAGGTGTTACTGCTCAATCGGTAACACCTATTTTTTAATCCTTTTCATTTTTGGGTGAATTTTCTAAAAAAATAATATTCCACTTTTTCCAATTCAGCTGCAACATTAGTATATTGAGTTTACGTTTTATAGAGTAGAACAAACATACATTCGACCAATTCAAGCTAATCTTTTCAAAACCATTTTTCACTCATTTTTTTAAATCTGATACTATGCAAAAGTCATTAGCTATCTACACCTTAGTCCTTGCTGCATTTTTAACAATTGCAGTTTTTGCTTCTTCCACTCAAAAGGAAGGTAATTCTACTCAGCAAAATTTTACAGCATCTAAAGCCAAAAATGATATTGCTCAGGTTATCAAACCTGTCAATTTGGATAAAGATTTTTCCTTTGCGGGAGAAACATTCCCTATGGATAATTTTGATGTGCGAGAAAGATTAGATCGAGAACTTTCGAGAAATACTTATTGGCATTCGAACACACTTTTGAATATCAAAAAAGGAAATAAGTATTTTCCAATGATGAAAAGAATCTTAAAGGAGCATGGTGTGCCAGAGGATTTTATTTATTTGTCAGTTGCAGAAAGTGACTTGAGCAATGCAGTTTCACCTGCTGGAGCAAAAGGCTTCTGGCAATTTATGAAACCTACGGGTAATCAATATGGATTGGAAATAAATAGTGAAATTGACGAACGGTATCATTTGGAAAAAGCAACAGTTGCGTTTTGTAAATATATCAAAGGAAATAAAAAACGATTCGGAGATTGGTTATTGGCCGCTGCTGCTTACAATATGGGAGGAACGGGATTATCAAAAGAAATTGAAGTACAAAAAGGAGAAAGTTATTTTGATTTGAATTTGAATCAAGAAACTTCTCGTTATGTTTTTCGATTGGTGGCTTTGAAAGAAATTATGACTAATCCCCAGGACTTTGGTTTTTATATCGAAGAGCCAGATTTGTATCAGCCGAATGATAACTTTTACGAAGTGGAAGTAAATGAACCAGTAGCAAATTGGGGATCTTTTGCTCAAAAGTATAATATTAGTTACCGAATGTTGAAAGTGTACAATCCTTGGTTGGTTTCAACAAGTTTGACAAATAGAAATCGGAAAAGTTATATTGTGAAGATCCCGAAGTAAGTTTAATTGTTTGACGTTGAACGTTCGACGTTTTACGTTTTGGTTTTTGCAAAAAAAAATAGCGCGTAGGAAGGTTAACTTCTACGCGCTATTTTTTTATAAAAATGGAAAATCAATTAGTCGTTTTTCATACCGAGTGTTCCATTTTTAACTCCGTCATAAGTTAGCAGTCCACAATTCAAGTAATCATTGTATTGTTCCCAATCATTCCATCCATCCATATATCCAACTGGACGAGCAAGAACCTCCTCATTAGGGGTCATCAATACATAAAGTGGTTGAGCATTATTTCTAAAATTAGCAATTTGGAAATCAGCCCATTTGTTACCGACGTTTCTAATTTTTTTACCCTGAGCCTTAGAAAATAAAGTTTTATCTAGCTTGTCAGGTGAATCTACATAAAGAGAAACCAAAACAAAATTAGTGTCAATATTATTTCGAACAGGATCTTGTACCCATACATTGTCTTCCGTTTTTCTACAATTTACACATCCATAACCTGTAAAATCAACTAGCAATGGTTTATTCGTTTCTTGCGCATAAGTAAGCCCTTCATAATAATCTTTGAAGCAGTCTAAGTTGTTTGCACACTTCGTAAACGAAGGAAATCTTTTCTTCATTTCAGGATCGACTTCAGGAGTTGGCAAGAAGAAATTGTAAATAGATGGAGGTGCTAGACCACTTAAAAGACTTGGTGAAGCATAAGACTTAGTCACATCATTATATCGGAATCCCATAGCTAAGAAAATTGCAATTCCTAAAAATGCTGCGGCAAGTGTTCCTCGAAGTGGGGTCACTTTTTTCAAAGGAGCATCATGTGGGAATAAAATATATCCTAACATATAAAGTGCCATACAAACTGCAATCACCACCCAAATACCTAGAAACAATTCATATTTTAAAATTCCCCAATGGAAAGTATAATCGGCAACGGAAAGGAATTTGAAGGCTAAAGCAACTTCTAAGAACCCTAAAATTACTTTTACATTTGTCATCCATCCACCTGACTGTGGCAATGAATTCAACCAAGCAGGGAAAGCTGCGAATAATCCAAATGGTAAGGCTAAAGCAGTTGAGAATCCTAGCATCACCGTAAATGGCCCCATTGGGTTATCTGCTGATTCTACTAACGCTGAACCGATGATTGGTCCAGTACAACTAAAGGAAACAAGAGATAATGTTGCTGCCATAAAGAAGGTTCCAATCAAGCCTCCTTGGTCCGCCATTGAATCTGTTTTGGTTGTCCAAGAACTCGGCAACGTGATTTCAAAGTATCCAAAAAATGAAATAGCAAAAATGATAAAGATGACAAAGAACAGTAAATTTGGAAGCCAATGCGTCGAAAGTCTATTTAATGCTTCGGGCCCAAATGCTAAAGTGATCAGTAATCCGAGTGCGACATAAATTACGATTATCGAAGCACCATAGATTAATCCATTTTTAATTCCTTCTGCACGAGTTTTACTTCCTTTGGTGAAAAAACTAACAGTCAATGGAATCATTGGGAATACACAAGGAGTTAACAAGGCTATTAATCCACCACCAAATCCTAAAAGGAAAGTCCAAAACCATCCACTTCCAGATTCAGTTTCTCCTCCACAATCTCCAGCAGGATTTTCAAAACTAGAAATGATGCTGGCTCTTGATTGATCAATGGTATCGCCAGACATATGAGATTGCCCACCATCAGCTGAAGTTTGAGATGCCGTAAAAGCACTCATCATTTTAGTAGCTTCCGCTCCCACATATGCTTTTCCACTTTTCGTATCAACAAAAATATCATCAGTATTCATGATGCATTGTTTGTCATCACAAGTTTGATATTCGAAGTAAGCGGTAACTGGTTTGGAAGGATCGGTGATTTTTATTTTTTGCGTAAATGTAGCATCGTGAGAAAACTTATTAACGTCCATCTCAAAAACTGCATCACGAACTCTTTTCATATTGTCAGACTCAGCAGTTTTTCCAACTAACTCATAATTCTCTCCTGGATCATAATTAAAGGCTGTTGGATATGGGCCATCATAATCATCTGAATCTTGGTTATCTTGAAATTGAGAATACAAATACCAACCATCTTGAATTTCGGCTGTAAGTACTAAATTATATTCTGCATCAGTTACTTTTTCTAAAGTCGCCTTCCAAGTTGTTGTTTTCTTTAAACCGTTATCAGTTTGAGCTTCATCAGATAGTTCTGAAATTGTCGATGGAATTTTAGAATCGGTATCCGCTGAAACATTTTGATCGGTATTATTTCCTCCTGCGCCATCATTTGAACCAGATGAAAAAGACAAATCTCCTTTTCCTTGAGGTGTTTTTTCAGGAGTGGGTTCTTCTTTTTTAGGTTCAGGTTTTTCTTCTTCACCACTTGTTTCAGGAGCTATGGTATTTTTTAAAACAAAATTGAAGTCTACATCTGTTGGTGGAAGACATTTTTTGTCATCACAAGTCATGAAAGTTAAATAGCCTGTGACAGGTTTTGAAAAATCCTTAACCTTGACACGTTGAGTGAATTGAGCTGAGTTGAAAAATTTGATTAGGTCCATTTCGAAAACGGTATCATATTTCTTCACTCGATTATCGGACTCTTTATTTTTCCCAACTAACTCAAAGTGTGCTCCTTCATCATAAGTGAAAGAGGTAGCTACAGGACCATCGTCACTCTCCAAATATTGAGAGTAAACCGTCCATCCATCATCGATAGTCGCTTTGTAAATTAAGTCAAATTCATCAGCACTAACTTGTTTTGATTCCATTTTCCATTTCACAGGATTATGGATTTGTGCGAAAGTAGTAGCCGTAAAACTGAGGCTAAGTAGTAGTGTTAACAGTAATCGCATATCTTATTTATTATTAGATTGTTCTTTTTTATTATATGAAAGTAACAAGTATTTTTCATGCATTCGCAAAAATACAAAATGATTAGATTAGAAAATTACAAATATACCCTTCTAAAATGTCTTTTTCTGACTGTATAGGTACAAAAAAAAGTGATTGGCAGCAAGCTCGAAGCTTACTGCCAATCACTAACAATGGTTTTTTTAAAAGTATTTTTTGAATTCATTTTATAAAATTCAAGTTACTTGACCATTTTTTTCTAACAATGTTTTGAATAGTTGCTTTTAGAACGAGTAAAATTGTTTTTCGTTTTGTTTGGATAAAATTTTAACATACTTAGAAATTCGTAATCTATCTAAGTGCGATTTCGAAATTCACATCCTCAGGAGGAAGACAACTTTCGTCATCACAAGTCATATAAGTCAAATGACCAGATACGGTATTTGACTCATTTACTTTTACTCGTTGAGTAAATCTTGCTTTTCCACTAAACTTAATCAAGTTCATACCAAATAATTCATCGAAAATTTCTTTCCGATTTCCTTCTTCACGTGCTTTACCCACCGCTTGAAGATCATTATTGTAAAACTCAAAAGTAGTAGGAATAGGTCCTGCATCGGATTCAAGATAGGGAGAATACACCGACCAACCTTTGTCAATTTTGGCGGTAAAAATAATGTCGTACTCAGTATCACTTACCTTTTCAACATCGAAAGACCATTTTACAGGCTCTAATTGAGCAGAAGCAGAGAAGTAGGAAAAAAAGAAAATTAGAAGTAAAGCAACTCTCATGTCTAGTAATTAATAAAATTTAGGATTTGAAACAGTTTAATTATGCTATAATTTAGTCAGTCAAAAAAAATGGTAGCTATTTAAATAGTAGTTGATTTTCGTTTTGTTTTGATGCGTCTAATTGCTCAAAATAGATACCGAATTTTAATTAACTGACTGCTCTTAAGTCAATTGATATTGTGATAGATAGAGTAAAGTTTTAAAATACGAGGGTTATGGGAAAATACTAGATATGTTAAAAAGGGATATGGGAAAGGGTATGTTGTCTGTTTTTTAAATTTCTGTGCATATATAATTATGCGGATGCTAAATTATGAAATTAAATTAATTCGCTGCTATTTTTTTCAAAATAAAAAAAAATAAAAATGGGATAAAATCAATTCTCTGATTTTATCCCATTTTTTTAAATGCTATTTCTAACCAATATTTTAAGCATCAACCATCAAACCTAGCAATGACTCAAACATAATTCGTCCATCATCATTTCCTAGTACTTTTTCAGAAGCTCGTTCAGGGTGGGGCATCATTCCGAACACATTTCTATTTGCATTACAAATACCGGCGATATTATTTGTTGAACCATTTGGATTAGTATCGTCAGATACAACTCCATTTTCATCACAATATTCAAAAAGGATTTGGTCATTTTCTTTCAATGATTTTAGCGTAGATTCATCAGCCAAGTATCGACCTTCAGCATGAGCAATCGGAATCAAAAGTGTTTTTTCCAAATCAATATTAGAAGTGATCGCAGAATTATTTGTCAATGTTTTTAGATAAACATTTTTACAAATAAATTTCTGATTGCTATTTCTCAATAAAACGCCTGGCAATAATCCAGCTTCACAAGCTACTTGGAATCCATTGCAAATTCCCCAAACGTAACCTCCATTATTAGCAAACTCAATTACTGATTTCATAATTGGAGAAAATCTAGCAATCGCTCCTGCTCGCAAATAATCACCATAAGAAAATCCTCCGGGCAAAATGATGCAATCACCTTTTCCGAAATCTTTTAGTTCGGTTTCTTTGTGCCACAACTTCACAACTTCTTGTTGCATAACTGTTCCGAGCACGTGAATCATATCATCATCACAATTAGATCCTGGAAAAACAACTACTCCAAATTTCATATTATAACCCCCGACCCCTAAAGGGGAGTTTACGGCCTGCTATTATTTGATGCAGGGTATAAATTCCGCTTTGGTGTTTCTGTGGGAAATTTTTTAGGTTAAAAAATAAAAATGTAAAGGTATTGATAAAAAAAGAATTGATAGTTAAAAAGAAATCAAAATTTCAATCAAAATCAGAGAGGAATGTCATTACTTTAGACCAATCATCATTTTTTCGTTCCCCTTTAGGGCAATGTCATTGACATAAGCGATTTTTTGAATATCGATTTAAGAACGCTTCGCTAAGGATTTGAGATTTGAGAAGTTTGACGAACTAACATGGTCAAATTATCATCGTCAAACTTCTCAAATCCTTGTTCTGAAGTCGATATTCGATATTCAAAATTTTCTTACGCGTTTTCCCTGGGGGACAGGGATTCTACATAAACAACAATCGATATTGCAAAAACAATATCCCAATTAACCAGCCCAAATGAATTCCACTTCCAATCTCTCTTTTTCTAAATTCTAAAAAATTAAGAGGCAACATCAGCGATAAAGGAATTGCCAATAATAATAATTGCTCTAATCGAACTCCTTTTTGAATTAAAACGGTTAAAAGAGAAATGATGATGAAGTAATATAAAATTTGAATATTTTTTTGAGAACGAATACTTTGCTTTTGAAAATAAATATTAGCGCTACCCAAAATTACCAAGATCAATATTCCAAATAAAACAAGAGGTACATAATTGCTCCAATGCGCTACCCATTCGAAGTCCCAAAAACCAAAACCATTGACAAAAGTAGCTAGGTAAAAATCACTCAAATCATTCAATAAATAAAAAACAGTTCCAGTTAAAAATAGGGGAGTGATCATTCCAACAATGATCATAAAGGTTTCATTCAATCTAATATTTCGAAGAGTAGCTAATCCAAAGATTGCTAATAATAAAAATGAAAAATTGGAAAAGTAAAAAAGACTCGCCACCCCTATCCAAAATCCTGCATTAAAAATCGATCCAGCGACAGAAGATTTTTTGTAAGCACTAAATAAACTTGACAAGCCTGCAATCAAAAATGTATTTCCCAACAGAACTGGCGACAAATGCAAAAAACTTGGTAATGTACTCATCATTAAAATATAAAATACTCCTGGAAACATCGTTACTTCCTTTGATATGCGAAAGCGTGCCGATAAGACATTAAGTAATAATGCTTGCAACAAAACTAAAATAAGTGCGATCAAATCTGGTAACCATCCATGGGTGCCTACGTAGTTGTATATGACCTGACTCAGTACTCCAGCAGAGCTAGGTTCCCAAACCTCAGTTGCGAAAAGACCTGAAGCACGCATGACCAAAACATATATTATTAAAAATAAGTTGGCAGCTAGTTGATTGGTTCTAAAGAATCCGAGCACGTTTTTTTGTTTGAATGTGAATGGTGAAAACGAAGTTCCAAAATTAAAGATAAAAACTAGGATAGCTAATTTTTTGATTAAAAAAACGATTTAGGAAATATACTTTGAAAATAGGATAGTTGTTATGTGTAACTCGTTGATAGTCATTTTTTTAAACAAAAAAGTAGTATTGAGATTTAGAATTACTTACAACTGAGATTAAGATACTTTACTTAACAGATCGTGGCTGTGGTTACTTTAGCAAGTATATAATTCAAATAAATGAAAAGCCTTAAAATTTATTTTTTTAGCCATGCTTATTTCTTTCTAGTAATAGTTCTATGATAGTTTTACGCTCAATTTTGCTGGTAAACCATAATTCTATTTCATCAAAGCCTAATCTTTTTTTCTTTTAGTGGGCAACTCATTTAAGGTGACGCTTAATTCTTTTATGATTTTTTTTTTGGAAGCTAGGTTACTTCAACTCTAGCCAAGCGATCTTAAATAACTCCATTTCTACTCAACCAATCTTTTTTTAGGATGTTTTATAAAAACAAGGAATAGCTTGTATCTTGCAGCCAGTTCTAATTTTTTTCATAAAAAATCCAGCAAACTCATGGTCCAATCCAGCCGTCAGGCTCGATCTATCAAAACGATCAAACGACCGATTGAAATAGAGTTGAAAACTTTCGAACAACGTTTTCGAGAGGATATGCGAAGTCACGTTCCATTGCTGGACAAAATCACTTATTATATTGTTCAAAGAAAAGGCAAGCAAGTGCGACCCATGTTTGTTTTTTTATGTGCTAAAATCTGCGGCGAGATTGATGCTGCAGCTTATCATGCGGCTTCTTTGGTAGAACTTTTACACACGGCAACTTTAGTTCATGATGATGTGGTAGATGACTCTAATGAGCACCAAGGTTTCTTTTCTTTGAATGCTATGTGGAAAAATAAGATAGCAGTTTTGGTAGGTGATTATTTATTGCAAAAAGGGATGCTAATTGCCTTAAAAAATAAACGATTTAAGTTATTGGAAATAGTAGCAATAGCAGTCAAAGAAATGAGTGAAGGAGAATTGTTAGCTATTACGAAATCTCGAAAATTTGATTTTGATGAGGAAAGTTATTTTGAAGTTGTTCGTAAAAAAACAGCATCATTAATTTCTGCAGCATGTTCAGCTGGTGCAACCTCAACCACAGACGATGAAGAGAAGATTGAAAAAATGAGATTGTTTGGCGAAAAAATTGGTATCGCATTTCAACTACGAGATGAGTTATTTGATTTTGGAAGCAATGGGACTAGCAAACCACTTGGGATTGATTTAAAAGAAAAAGGAATCAGTCTTCCATTGGTGTATGCTCTCAATAATGCTTCCGACGCTGAACAAAGAAAAATGATTAATCATATCAATAATCATGAAAATTTAAAGGAAGTCATCAACTTTGTCAAGGCAAGTGGGGGAATAGAATATGCTCAAAAAGCAATGCAAAAATATCGAGCAGAGGCGACTGAAATTTTAAAATCACTTCCAGAATCAGAAGCAAGAACCTCTTTGGAAGACTTGGTAGATTATGTCATTGAGCGCAAACGATAATTCAAATTTGATTATGGTAAAATCGTTAGAAACGATCAAACAGCCGATAAATGAGGACTTAAAGATTTTTGAAAAAATGTTTCAGGAAGCAATGCAAAGCCCTGTACCTCTTTTAGAAAAAATCAATAATTATATTTTCGAACGCAAAGGAAAACAAATGCGTCCGATGTTTGTTTTGTTATGCGCTCAACTCTGTGGAAAAATCAATGATGGGACATTTCATGCAGCTACTTTTGTTGAGTTGTTGCACACCGCAACTTTGATTCATGATGATGTAGTGGATGATGCTAACGAACGTCGAGGATCGGCCTCGGTGAATGCACTTTGGAAAAATAAAGTGGCTGTAACAGTTGGCGACTATTGGTTTACGCAAGCCTTAATCATTTCCCTAAAACATAAGCAATATCAATTATTAGAGATTGTCTCAGTTGCAGTCAAAGCCTTAATCGAAGGTGAATTATTGCAAAGTGAGAAAGCTCGAAAACTGGATATCGAAGAAGACATTTATTTTGAAATCATTCGACAAAAGACGGCTTCACTTATCGCTGCAGGTTGTGCTGCTGGAGCTGCCTCGACGATAGATGATACTGAAGTTGTTGAAAAAATGAGATTGTTTGGCGAAAAAATCGGTATTGCTTTCCAAATTAAAGATGATCTTTTTGATTATGGAACTGATGATGTTGGTAAGCCATTAGGCATTGACATCAAAGAAAAAAAAATGACTCTTCCGCTTATCTACGCTCTCAACAATGCCTCTCGCTCCATCAAAAAACGCATCATCAATATTGTCAAAAAACATAATGAAGATCCTGAAAAAGTAAATGAAGTAATCGAGTTCGTTCGAGGAAGTGGTGGTCTAGAATATGCTGAAAAAGTGATGTTGAAATATCGAGCGGATGCTTTCGAAATTTTACATACCTTTCCTCCGTCTCCTGCTCGAGAGTCTTTGGAAGATTTAGTCAACTACTCTACAGATCGAAAAAAATAATTTTTTTAGAGTGATGAACGATGGATAACTGCCTCGGCGATTACTACATCATGAGAATACTCATCACTTAATCACTCCTAGCTTATCACTTTTTTAAACCTTTCCGTAGAAATGCGTTTCAATTAGAACATGAGAATGTTATATTTGTCAACAATAAAACAATGAAATTTAAAATGAGATTTTTCTATAAAAATTTAATATTAGCTTTTTTGAGTTTGAGTATTTTAGGTTGTGGAGAAACAGCAACTTCTGATGCTTCAAAAAGTACAGGAGTCGATGCTGAGAAAATATCTAACTCCTCTAAACAAAACCAGTCCGAACAGTCCGATAATACTCCTGCAAAAGAACAGAAGAAAAAACAGATTTTGTTTTTCGGAGATAGTTTGACGGCAGGTTATGGTTTAGATGATCCTTCAGAAAGTTATGTAGGGGTAATTCAAGAAAGAATAGATTCGTTAGGATTAAATTATCAAACGGTTAATGCAGGAGTAAGTGGTGAAACTTCTTCTGGAGGCAATGATCGAATTGATTGGATATTAGAGCAAAATAAAATTGATGTTTTTATCTTAGAACTTGGAGCAAATGATGGATTGCGAGGAATCAAAACGGAAGAGACCACTAAAAATCTCCAATCTATTTTTGATAAAGTAAAAGCTAAATTTCCAGAAGCGAAATTAGTTGTAGCTGGAATGTTGGCTCCCCCAAATATGGGAAATGATTTTACCCAAAAGTTTGCAGCTATTTTTTCCGATTTAGCGAAAAAAAATAATGCAGCTTTCGTTCCTTTTTTATTGGAAGGAGTAGGAGGGATTCCTGAATTGAATCAACGAGATGGAATTCACCCGACGACTGAAGGGCATAAAATTTTGGCAGAAAATGTATGGAAAGAATTAAAAGATGTTTTATAATTTTCTATAAAAACCAAATCCAAACCAATGAATAATTGGAGTCGCTACATAGCCATTGCCATTTCATTATTTTTAATTGGAGCTGTATTTTATTATTTCAGCGACATAGTTGCATATGTTTTAATTGCATGGGTTTTGTCTATGATTGGTCAGCCTATCAATGAATTTTATAAAAAATATTTAAAGTTAGGCAGTAGTGGAAGTGCAGGATTGACCTTGGTTACATTTATATTTTTGTTTTCAGGATTAGTTTGGTTGTTTGTTCCGTCGATAATTAAGCAGACGCAAAATTTAGCAGGAATAGACTATGAAAGTTTGGTGGAATCTCTCGAAGAACCAATCAATAGTTTGAATAATATATTAGTGGAAAAAGGTTTGATGGAAGGCGAAATCATTTTACCGAATGGTGAAATCGCTGGTGATTCTACCACTACTATTGAAACAGTAACCAAAAGCATTGAACAAGATACCGTTCAAATTATCGACTTGGCAGTTACACATGAAAACAAAAATCAAATAACGACCACTTTTGTTTCCATTGATTCTATCCTTTTGGAAAATGGAGATACAGTCACCAAAACAAATATTACTCTTCAAGTTAATATCAATAATCCAACCGCTGAAAAAACAACTCCAGTCGTTATTGACCCAACCGCTGAGATCAAACATACAGATACACCTATCGAAAAAATTCAAAAAAGGATTTTTACGGCATTTAATCCAGGACAAATTTCCCAGATTTTTAGTACGCTGATTGGATTTATGGGAAATTTATTGATTGCGATAATGTCCATTCTTTTTATCGCATTTTTCTTCCTCAAAGAGCAAGGATTATTTTTGGATGCCTTGCAAGCGATTGTTCCAAGTAAGTATGAAAAAGAGGTGATTCATGCCTTGGATGATTCGAGTAGATTACTTCGTAGATACTTTGTGGGAGTGTCAATTCAAGTAACGACCATTACAGTTTTTGTATCAATTGTACTGACTATTTTTGGAGTGAAAAATGCTTTATTGATTGCATTTTTTGCAGCATTGATAAATGTCATTCCTTATATCGGGCCAGTCATTGGAGCTATGTTTGGAGTGCTAATTACCGTTTCTTCTAATTTGGATTTACCTTTCTATGAAGAAATGTTGCCTTTGATTTTTATCGTAATTGGAACTTTTGCAGCAATGCAATTATTAGATAATTTCTTGCTTCAACCATATATTTTTTCAAATAGTGTTTCGGCACATCCTTTAGAAATTTTTATAGTAATATTGGTAGGAGCGAAATTGAGTGGGATAGTAGGGATGGTTTTGGCGATTCCAGTTTACACCGTCATTCGAGTAATTGCGAAATCATTTCTCAGCGAATTTAGGTTAGTCCAGAAGCTCACCAAAAAACTGTGAATTTAGTAATGAATATGAATGATAAGTATTCCTAGAACTGAGGACACTTATCACTCATAGTTCATTGCTAAAAAAAATTAGTCTTGCTGCGCAAAAACTTTTCTCAATAAATCTGAAGTTCTTGCCGAAACATTATTCCTAATATTCAATTCTTCTTTTGCCACCATTGCAAACAATCCATCCAAAGCTCTATTAGTAATATAATCGTCTAATTTTGGATTCTGTTTTTGTATAAAAGGGATTTGGTTATATTTAGTTACCACCTTTTCCCATTGATCCAAGGCTTTTCTTTTGTTGAGCGATCGTTGAATCACAGGTTGAAACTCGTTGTATAATTTATTATAAGTTGTTTGATTCAAATAATTAGTAGCCGCTTCTTTGTCACCTTTCAAAATTCCCATAGCATCTTGGAAAGTCATTTGTCTGATAGCCGAAACGAAAATAGGTTTTGCACCTTTGGCAGCATCTTCCGCAGCATGATTAATTTTTTCAATTGCATCATCTACTAGACTTCCAGCTCCAATATCCCGAAGCGTTTTTTCAATTTTTTGAACTTCTTCAGGTAATAAAATTTTGTACGGAGATTTATAATATCCATCCAAAGCAGACAATCTATCGGAACCTTTTCCGATTCCAATCTGAAGCGCTTCTTTAAGTCCATTTCCGATTTGTTCGGAAGTCAAACCTGTAGCAGCTGTGGCAGAATCTAAAACTTGTTGTAATTCAGTACATGCAACGAATTGGAAGCAAATAAGTAAGAGGGCAAATTTTTTATACATCATATATTTTTTTGTGAAAAAATGCTTTGTTGATCTTTTCTAAAATCAACATCGGTTTGTTTTTTTTAAACGGATTAATATCTGAAATGGGTGTTATAGAAAAATTAAATTTTAAATTCAAAAACTAGCCTGCGTAGTATTTTGTACAATTTTTACAAAGGCAGCCATCATATTTTTGATCCAACATCGCTCGAGTTTGTGGATGAATTTTTACTTCCTGACACCAACAATTTTCATCTTTATAACAAATCAAAGGATTGCCACATCGCGGACATTCTTCAATGAAGTTTTGATTAAGTTGAACCGAGGAGCTATCTAATTTTACTCCAGGCATGGGATTTTCTTTGGTTATTTTAATGGTAGCTTCGTGGATATTATCAAATTGATATTTAAGTCCATACAGTATTCGAGCACCAATTGTTTCGATTAATTTAGTCTTGATTTTCATTTCTTTTTGACAAATCAAGTAAACAGTTTCGTAATTAATTGTTTTATATAAGTCATCACTTTCAGCTGCTTCGCTAAAGTTTGTTTTGATAAAAACATCGATGACGTAATTATTTCCGATAACTTGCTCCTCTTCATAAAATCCGTGGTACGCATAGAAACGCATACCTTCTAATGCTATTTGACTCATATTATATTTTTAAGCTAAAATAAAGTGAACACTCAGATGCATCAAATGTATAATATTTTTTTCCATAAAAAAACATCAAATTGAGAGATAGTCCGTATAAAAATCATTCTAATTATGACAAGAAGATGAAACATTCTTTCTATAAGAATATGTATTTTTGCAAAAAAAAATTATAACCAATAAAACTTTAAGAATATGTCAAACGTAAATGGCAACGCAACTCATCCTGGAACATCGTCAAAAACAGACCGATTTCAAGGACACGATTATTATAATATTGATGAGTTATTGAATGAGGATCACTTGCTCGCAAGAGATGCCGTTCGAGAATGGGTGAAGCAAGAAGTCAGCCCTATTATTGAAGGTTATTCCGACCGAGCAGAATGTCCAAAACATTTGTTCAAAGGATTAGCTGAAATTGGAGCTTTTGGACCAAGCCTTCCTGCCAAATATGGCTGTGGAGGAATGGATGAAATCGCTTACGGAATCATCATGCAAGAATTGGAAAGAGGAGATTCTGGAATTCGTTCCATGGCATCTGTCCAAGGATCTTTGGTAATGTATCCGATTTATCGATTTGGTTCAGAGGAACAAAAAATGAAGTATTTACCAAAATTAGCTAATGGAGAATTGATTGGATGTTTTGGATTGACAGAACCAGATTCTGGATCGGATCCAGGTAGTATGACTACTAACTTCCGAGAAGATGGAGATCACGTGATCTTGAATGGAGCAAAAATGTGGATTACCAATTCACCAGTTGCTGATATCGCGGTTGTTTGGGCAAAAAATGAGGAAGGTCGAATCAAAGGAATTATTGTAGAAAAGGGAATGAAAGGATTTTCTGCACCTGAAATTCATGGAAAATTAAGCTTGCGTGCATCCATTACGGGAGAACTTGTCTTTGAAGATGTACGAGTGCCAAAATCAAATATTTTACCGGAGGTAGAAGGTTTGAAAGGACCGTTGAGTTGTTTGTCAAAAGCTCGATATGGAATTGCTTGGGGAGCGATTGGAGCAGCAATGGATTGTTATGATTCTGCTTTGAGATACTCACAAGAACGTACTCAATTTGGAAAACCAATCGGTCAATTCCAATTGACTCAAAAGAAATTGGCTGAAATGATTACCGAAATTACTAAAGCTCAATTATTAGCTTGGAGACTCGGAACGCTGGCCAATGTTGGAAAAGCTACCCCTGCCCAAATTTCTATGGCTAAAAGAAATAATGTTCACATGGCATTAGAAGTTGCCAGAGAAGCGCGACAAATTCATGGCGGAATGGGAATCACCAATGAATACCCAATCATGCGACACATGATGAATTTGGAAACAGTTCTTACCTATGAAGGAACGCATGACATTCACTTGTTAATCACAGGAATGGACGTGACAGGATTGAACGCGTTCAAATAAGTGATGAAATACGGGTGATAAGTGATAAGTTTTTTCACAACTGAGAAGACTCATCACTTATCACTTTTAACTCATCACTCCTTAAAACTCTGTTAATGAAAACTTAAACTTCCCAAAATCGAGGAATTTTATGTATTTTTCTATCTCTTTTATCCAACAAAACCAGGCAATCCTTACGTTTAATTTTTAAGAAAAAACTTAAAGAACAAAATATGTCCAAACGATTTTTTATTGCTTGCCTTTCCATTTTGATTTTTTCCTACGGAGAAACTTTAGCTCAAGGAGATCCAATCGAATTAAGTAATCCTTCTTTTGAAGACTTTGCACGACCGGGACAACAACCAAGAGGTTGGTATGATTGCGGTGATATTAATTATCCATTGGAAACGCCTCCCGATGTCCACCCGATTGATGATGAATCAGGACGAAATAATTTTGGGGTAACTCAAAAGGCTTTTCATGGTGATACATATTTAGGAATGGTAGTTCGAGAAAATGATTCCTATGAATCAGTTGCCCAAAGGTTAAAAAAGCCATTGATGCCCGGGAATTGCTATTCCTTTAGTATTTATGTTGCAACTTCAAAAATTTATAAAAGTGGAATCCGTGGGTCAGAAGATGTGGTAGATTTTATCACACCGATTAAACTAAGCATAAAAGGTGGTGTAGGATTTTGTGATAATGCAGTTACATTAGCTGAGACTAAAATGATTTCTCATGCTGATTGGAAAGAATACACCTTCAAATTTGAACCTAAAAGAAAGGTAACTTATATCGTTTTTGAGGCAAGGTACCAAACACCGACTTTCAATCCACCTAACGGAAATATTTTATTGGATAATGCTTCGGCTATTCAACCAATTCCATGTGATGAAAATCTAGTGGAAAAACCCATCGTAGAAATTACTACTCCATCAGCTTCACCAGAAACAGTCAAAGCTAAAAAATATGAACTGATCGCCAATGTGAAAAATGTAAAAGAGAAACGAGAAATATTGGTAAAAGTAAATAACAGAAATAATCGATCTTTTACTTTTAATCCGGCTACTGGTAAACTAACTGCTGATCTTAGATTGAAAGAAGGAATCAATAAAATTATTGTAAAAGCGGCCAATGTTGGAGGAAATGATACGGATGAGGCAACGATTAACTATGAGGTTCCTGTGGAAGAACCTGTTGTGGTTGAAGAACCTGAGTCAGAAATTGAAGAAGGATTAGGCGTCTTAGGAGAAGGGGAAACCATTCGTGTCGACCAACTTAATTTTGAAATAAATTCATTTAAAATAACCAATGATTCAAGACCCGTTTTAAATGATATTTATAAGTTTTTAAAAAAGAATTCAAATGTAACTGTAGAAATTGGAGGGCATACGAATCGTTTTTGCGATACCGAATATTGCCAAACTTTATCTACTAATCGAGCAAAGGCGGTAGTTGATTTTTTAGTCCAAAAAGGAATTTCTTCTAATCGATTGACTTATCGAGGGTATGGAAAAACCCAACAAATCACTTTCTCTTCAAACGCAGAGTTACAAAAGCAAAATCAAAGAGTAGAAATCAAAATATTAAGTCTTGGAAGTTAAATATTCTGAGTAGTTAAATAAAATTTAAAAGCGCTGTTGGAAAAGTATCCTTCAGCGCTTTTTTCGTCTCAACTATTGAACGTACTTTTGTGTTCATCTTTTGAATAAAACAGTTTTCACATTCAATGATAGAAATTCTCTTCGATAAAGAATTAACCACATTCACAATTGACGATATGCTACTTTTTAAAAAGAAAGCATTCGCTTGGACTACTCAATTTGAGGTAGTGAGTTATTTGGATAGTAATCAGCATATTTCAAAATATTCCAATTATGAGGCTCTACTTGCTGTCGGAGCAGAAGATGAAATCTTATCTCCTGCTGGTGCAGACTATGTGGAGGACTCGTCATCCTTCGAAGTCCTCAAGAAATTCTACGAAACCAAAAAAGATTGGCTATTCGGCTTCCTCACTTACGATTTGAAAAACGAAATTGAAGATTTAGAATCTAGTAATATTGATGGCATCGAATTGCCAGAACTTCATTTTTTTCAACCAAAAGTAGTGGTCGAATTTTTTGAAAAAGAAGTTAGAATCCATTCCAAGCATGAAAGAGCTATTTCAATTTTTCAAAAAATAAATCAAACTTCTATCCCCGACTCAACAGTTTTTTCTAATAAAAAAATCAGTAAAGACGAGATCCAACACCGGATGTCCAAAGAAGAATATTTAGAAACTATTTCAAAAATTAAATCTCATATCAGCAAAGGAGATATTTATGAAATGAATTTCTGTCAAGAGTTTTTTGTCGAGGGCGCAGAAGTAAATCCATATACTTTATTTGAAAAATTCAATCAGATAGGAAAAGCACCTTTTGCTGCTTTTTATAAATTCAAAAATAAATATCTGATTTGCGAAAGCCCTGAAAGATTTATTACGAAGCGAGATCAGAAAATAATTTCTCAACCCATCAAAGGAACGATTAAAAGAGGTGCAACTATCGAAGAAGATGAGCAGCTCAAAACTCAATTATACCATTCGCCAAAAGATAGATCTGAAAATGTGATGATCGTAGATTTGGTCAGGAATGATTTTGGAAAAAGCTGCAAAGCAGGGACGGTAGAAGTAGAAGAATTATTTGGAATGTACTCATTCGAGCAAGTACATCAAATGATTTCTACTGTCGTTGGAGAACTCGAAGAAGAAGTACATTTTGTCGATGCTATCAAAAATGCTTACCCCATGGGATCTATGACTGGTGCCCCAAAAATTCGAGCGATGGAATTAATCGAGCAATTTGAAAAAACGAAAAGAGGATTATATTCAGGCGCAGTTGGTTATATTACCCCCGAAGGAGATTTTGATTTTAATGTCATAATTCGCAGCATGATTTATAATGCTGATAAAAAATATTTGTCCTACCAAACAGGCGGAGCAATTGTTTTTGATTCAGATCCTGAGGGAGAATATCAAGAGTGCTTGCTTAAAGCCAAAGGGTTTTTAAGAGTGATGGGAAAAGAGTGATGAACTATGAGTGATGAGTGATGAGTGTTCCTATCGTTTAATACATCGTGAGAATACTCATCACTTATCACTCATAATTCATCACTAAAAAATCCCCTCATTATTTCTAAATTTGCGTCATGGTAAAAAAAGACAAATCAAGGCGAACTGAAATTTTGGAAAAAGCAGCTATTCTTTTTCACAAAAGAGGTTACTCTGCAACTTCCGTCCGAAATATCGCACAAGAGATGAATATGGAATCTGCCAGCTTGTACAATCATATCAAATCAAAACAAGAAATTCTCCAAGCTATTTTACTCCCCCTCGCACATCGCTACACGAAAGGAATTCAAGAAATTTCAAACTCTCCACTCACTTCTATCCAACAACTTGAACGTATTATTGCCGACCAAATTCGAATTACAATTGAAAATACAGATGGTGTTTCTTTGATTCCCACAGAGTGGGTTCATTTGGAAAAAACGAAAGAAAGAGATGCTTTAAAAGAATTTTTAGGACTTAGAAACTTGTATGAGAAAGAATTTAAAAAAGTATTTGAGAATTGTATCAAAGATGGATATTTGCGAAAGGTAAATGTTGATATTGCCGTCTTTTCCATTTTGTCGACTTTACGTTGGTTATATTCATGGTATTCGAAAAATCAAAATATCAATCCTCTAGTTTTAGAAACTGAACTAATTAATAACTTAATTGGAGGATTAAAAAAGACGTAAATTTTACTTTTCCTAAAAACCATTTTCGAGATTTTAATTAAAAAATCACTTATCTTGCTTCCTCAAAGAGAAACAATTTAAACCCTTAATACTTCTTTCCTCCAAAAACCTACTAAGACCCTCCTTCCAAGCCGATATTTTATACATACTTTTTTTAGAAAACATACACAATTACTTACATGAGAAACACTTATTATGGTATCCTTACCGTAGGCTTACTGTTATTTTTATCATCTAACATTTACGCAAATTCTACTCCCGATTGCAAGCCTTTCGTCCAAATTCAATCAGTCAAAGGAAACTACATTCCGCAATTTAATGGCGATGTCGAAAGACTCGAAAAGTTCATAATCGAACTTGCGGAGCAAAATGCTAATTATTGCAACGCATCTCTAAAAATTGACTTCAAAAAAGGACTCGAAACTAAGCAAACGATTACCCATGGAAAACCAAAGTATAATGAAAAATTATATTTAGAAGTACAATATATTTCACCATACTACGAGGCCGTTATTCAAAATGCAGATGGCGATATTTTGCATAAAATAGAATTAGGTCAAGAATTAAAATCTATAGAATATTCCAATCCTAAATTGGATAATCATGATGCACTTTATGCAGAATGGAGACGAATTCGAAAAGGAAATTTTTCTCAAATAGAAAAAGATGCGAATAGTTTTAATGCATTAATTGATTTTTTAAAAATAGAAAATGGAATTAGTGTTTCGGAGAGTCAGTCATTAGCAATCAATGAAAAGAAAGAGGTTTTAGCTACAAAAGGCGATAATCCAAAAGTGGAAAAAAAAGAGAGAACGGCTCTGCAAAGTAAAAAAATAAATAAAAAAACGAAGTCGAAAAGAAAGAAGGACGAGTCAAAGAAAGTTGTAAAAGTTGAAACTCCACCAACTCAAAAAAGTAGCACTTCACAGGTGGAGAATAAAGCAAAACCAACAACGGAAATAGTAAAAGTTGAAACTCAATCCACTCAAAAAAGTAATACTTCAACAACTGACAATAAAACCAAATCAGCGACCAAAATCGTAAAGGAAGAATCGAACAAAATCGTAGAAGTTGAAGCTGAATCCACTCAAAAAAGTAGTCCACCAAACGTTAAAAATAGTTCTAAACCACAAATAGAAATTCAGGAAAAAGG
>CAYGRM010000057.1:0-23638 GCA_964352225.1 uncultured Saprospiraceae bacterium
TGCCAGAACCATTACAAGGATCTCCAGAACCTGAACCACTTCCTGAACTACCGCTGCCAGAACCTGAGCCACTTGCTGTGCCTGAGCCTGAGCCTGATCCTGAACCTGAACCACTTCCTGAACCTGAGCCTGAACTTCCATTTCCTGCATTAGCACATGGATCGCATCCATTATCAATAGACAAGTCTATTTGTTGAGAAGAAGTAACTGTACTAAAAGTTACCGTATGTGGTCCTTTTCCTATAGCAAATTGAGGAGATGCTCCAGGACCAAAATCCCATGCGTAAACTAGACAAGGGTATCCTAAATCAGGTGCTTCAAATGTTGCAGTTTCACCTTGACAAATAGGTCCAGTTGGCCCATCGATAATTGGAGTAGGGCATACCTCTGGCGGAGTTGGTGGAACTGCTGGTCCACATGAATAACCATTTTCAAAAAAGGCATTATCCAAGATAAGACTTCCAAATTGTTCTCCTGCAACCACAGGCGCAGAACAAGACATATGCACTTCTACTAATTGTCTAAGTACACCACCTTGATTTCCATAAACTAAAAAGAAAATTTTTGAAGGAAATTTATCATCTCCCGCATTAGTTGCACTTGCTGTAAATGAAGTATTAATATCTATATTTCCTGAGAAATAAATATCGCCACTTCCATCATCATCATCGCTGACTACGATATAAACAGATGGGTCACCATTTGGTCCACCACCAAAATCATCGCACTCAGACTTGTCATCTTGAGTGTCATTTGATGCACTACACCCTTCACCGGTATAAGTCATCGTTACTGCTTGAACTTTGTCACCGCCAGTATCACAACAATCTTGAGCAGATAAATTTGCATTAACTGCAAACGCTAAAAAGAACATCAATAGATATTTCCATTGATTTTTTTGGTTAAAAATTTCCCAAGGTAAATATTGGGGAGGGTAATTTTGTTTCATGATCTGTGAATTTTGTTAAAAAATTAAAATGTTTGTTTATTAAAAAATATAGGGCAGGGTAAAAATTTAATTCCCTAACAAAAAGGGTGTGCTAATTTTTCAACCCAAATAAAATCCATTGTTATTATTTCTTTGATATCATAAATTCTCATTTACGCATACCAAAGACAAATACAGGACATAGCGTCGCTTGCTATTCCTGCAATTTGATTGCCCTGATAAGCGCACTCCTGCACTATCAAAAAATCAAAATTTAATTAACCCAGCCTTGAGCAAATTCTAAAAAATAAAAATCTTTTTACTTTGAAGACTTACCCCGTTTTGGATTTCTAAAAAGTAAACTCCACTAGGTAAATGCTGAACATCTAATTTTGTCGATGTTCTGTTTTTGGAAAAAATCTCTTCTTGAATTTTTTCTCCAATTGCATTCGTTAGCGTTACTTTCCAGTTGTTTAATAAATAATCGTTTTGGAATTTAATACTTATAAAATCATCGGTAGGATTTGGAAATATAGAAAACTGGTCTTGAATTACTACATTTTTAGTAGCATTAAGATCTTCATTATTTTGTTGAAATGTAGGTGTTTGTAAAACAAACGAGCCTGTTCCATTTGGAATTCTTGCACTAGCAATATTAGTATTTTGAGCACCAAATTCAACCATGTCTATCATTGTTTCATCTTCGTGAACGAGTATAATTTGATCACCCGACTTGCTCAATCCAAAATCAGTATGTATGCCATCTTGTTGTAAATCTCTATCTGCCCAAACTATCAAATATTCTCCCGGGTCAATAGAACTTCCTTTGGGAAAAATCCATTTTTTAGTAAAATTACTATCGTCAGATAAATAATAATCACTTAAATCAACTGTCTGAAATGTATTATTATAAATCTCAATCCAATCATCATACTCTCCTGCTGCATCTGGTACCCCTCCTCCAGCTTCCTGATTGGAAGCAACGAATTCATTGATCACCAAATCATGAAATTCTAAATCAGTAAATGCAGATGCACAATTATGCTGAGTTGCAACTAGGTGAGTCACTAACTGTACAAATCTTTGATTCATAAAATACCTTAATGAAGGAATTCTTGTATTTCCTCCCCCTGTTCCATTACCAGTATCATACTCAAAAAAATCGTGGGTGTACATGTAGTTTGGATCTTCATGCACAGCATCTCGAATCATATTAGCCTTCTCTTCTATTCTTGCAGAAACATCGGGAACGTTAAAAACCTCCTCCAACATCACACAACAAATATCCAAATAGCGATCTCGGAATTCAGGAACATTTAATATTCGATCAACTAATATTTTATCTGGGTTATTTAAAAGAATTGGAAAATTTAGATCGTAATCCACATCATAATTAAATCCAGAAGGTGGATTATTTTCAATCTCTTGGTACTTTATCTCACAAAAAACGTCCCACTCCTCATTACAACAAAAAGGATCTTCTTCTATCGTTTGTTGAAATATCGGATCTGTTGCTGGGTAAGGACAACTCCCATTAATGATACTTTGACAATCTGCTGGGTTATCATCTAAATCAATTTCTCTGCATCGAGTTTGTTCACAGATATTACCATTCTCCATTCGAGTTGTAGTCAAGCAAACTTCCACTTTTTCAAAATTACTCGCATATACATGAGTTGGATTTTGCGTCGTGGATACAAGCCCATCTCCAAAATCCCAATACCACGTTTCGGCTGCAGGTTCTGAATATTCTACAAATGATATAGAAGGAATATTTTTAGAAAAAGTAAAATCAGTTTGCAGAATGCAAGCTGGATCATAAGGTGGCAAAGGGTCTCCACTAGTAGTTATGGCTCCTCCCATCGACAGATTATAATCCCAAGGAATCCAATGTATTTTACCACTCTTGGGCTCATGATATAAATAAAAGTTTCGCTCGTTATCAAGATATGAATCCCAATTATTAATCATAATATCTACTGCCAAAGCATGGAGATATTGATCTACATTGAATACTGACTCAATCGAATCAGCAAAATCTTGGTCAGGTGTATTATTCAAAACATCTAAAAAATGAATAAATGCACTCCAGTCATCCTCGGTTGTATTTGTTTTTAACTCAAAAGTATCTTTGTACGTATTTGGATCATCACCATACCATTTCAATTCTGACCATCTTTGATTTTTCCATAAGTTCCCCTTGCCGCTCGCAAAGTTATTTTCCAAAAAAGTCTTATCTACTTGCTCAATAATTTCATACAATCCCCAATATTCATCATTCAAATATAATCGAGAATAAGCTACTCGTGGTGCTCTCACTCCCACTTCTCTCATAAAGCCATAACCAAGATAGTCTCTCAACATTCCAGGGTCACCAAACCCATTATGCAAATTGATCTTTTTCAATCCATCGTAAGTTTGCCCTTGAGTAAATTCATTAAAATCTAACTTAAATGGCAACTTGTCATTGGGTACATAAAAAACGGAAGACTTTCCTTTCAGTCGCACACCTATCGTATCAAGTTGATTTCCGTCAATCGTCATACTTGCTTTTAAGTATGGAATATCTTCCCCACTAAATGTATTAAAATCATCATACCACGTAGTCAAAGTATCCCAATACTCTGCTTCGGAAAAATACAATCTAATTTCATGAATATAACTATCATCGAACACTACATCCCCATTCTGTGCATTCACAGACAGGTTCGATAAAAAAAGAAATACTAATAATTGAAAATACCTCATGTGATAAAACTGCTTTTGAGTATAAATAAATAAACTCAACATTTAAAAATGATGAAAATCTGCATTAAACTTACACGGAAGGGAAATCGTGTAAGTTATTTTATAATAATCTTGGATCTTGGAAAATCTTAAATAGAATCTACCTTAATAAGAAGTTTCCAAATCTACTAATTAAAGTAAAAACGAAAGAATAATATGTGAAAAAATAGATTTTTGGAGGGTAAAAAATTCTATTTTTATTTATTTGGATCAGTTTTAACTAAGATGTCAAAATTAAGAAATAATTTTTCTGTAAATAAAATGAAAAGTGGTTTTAAAGCTTTCCCACATCAAGATGTGGGAAAGCTTTAAAGTCGCTTTTTCTTAATTTTTCAATCTAATCGTACCTTTCCGTCTAGATAAAGTTTGACTAATTCTGGACGCGAATTGATGTGTAATTTTTTATAAATATTTTTCACATGGTAACGCACACTATTGATCGAGTTATTCATCGCATCAGCAATCATCTTGTAGCTTAACCCGTCTATTAAGTATTTTAATACCTCTCCTTCTTTTTCAGTTAGTTGAATATCCTTTACCGCAGTAGGTTTTTGATTAAAAAAAGTAATTATTCTTCTCGCAATATCAGGTGATAAAGCAGGAATCCCCTCTTTCAAATCGATCAGCGTTTGTTCTATTTTATCAAGTGAATTATCTTTCAATATATATCCTGAAGCACCCGCTCGTAGCGCTTTAAAAATACGATCGCTGTCTCTAAATGCAGTTAACATCACTACCTCTAGTTGATCACTTTTACTTCTTATTTTTGGCAAAGCTTCAATTCCTGTCATACCTGGCAACTCGATATCCAACAAGACAATATCTAATTCCTCTGGAAAATATTTTAAAAAATTCTCAGCAGATTCTGACGACAAAACATACTCTAACTTAGAGGACATTTCAATAATTTTGACTAGTTCATTTCGCACAAATGAATCATCTTCGATGATACCAACTTTTATCATATTACTCTTTTAAATTTTCCACTCTAAATAAACTTTAAATGAATTGGGACGCTCTTCTATTTGTAAAATTCCATTAATTTCATCTGCTCTTTTTTTAATATTCTCTAATCCTTTTTTTGATGAAAATGGCGGATCAACTCTTTTTTGATCAAATTCATTTTTAATCAATAAAGACATTTTTTTCTTCTTTTCAATTTCTAATTCAATCAATACCGAGCAAGGTTCTGTATGTTTTAAAATATTATGAATCACTTCTTTAAAAATCGAATATACATTAGTTTTCATTTCCACAGGCAAAATTAACTCTCGATTGGAGTTTGTAAACTTGCTCTGAATGAGATACCCTTCTTCCCTCAACGTATTATCGATATGATCTTGCATTCGCTCAATCAAATCTCCTAAAGTACTTTTTACTTTGTCAACTGCCCATAGCATATCATACAAATCAAACATTAACTCATCACTTATTTTTTTGATCTGCTGAGCATCCTCCTCTGCATTGGTAGTTCGATTATCTTTGTTAGTTAGTCTGGAGGATAACATTTTAATATGATTGAGAGATGCCCCGATATTGTCATGAAGGTCCTTACTCAACTTTGTTTTGAGTTGGTCAAATTCTTTAATCTGCCTCATTCTATTGTAGGTGAAAAATAAAATTGCAGCTACCACCAAGAGGCTTATTAATGCTAATAACAATTGTATTAAATACTCTGAGTGATCTAACTTTCTAGCATTTTTCTCTTGAGCTAAATTCAACTTTTGAATTTCTGTTTCCGCTTTTTGTTGTTCATATAAATAGTTTAGTTTTTCAATCTCTCTTGAAGTCTCCGAACTATTCAATTTTTCCTTAGCAGCTAAACTTTGCTGAAATGCTGCTAATGATTTTTTGTAACTCCCAGTTTTTTCGTAGCTATCAGCCAATATTTTATACAGTTTTTCATAGTGCAAATCAGTCTCAATATCATTGAGTAAGTTGATTCCTTTTTCTGCATTCGAGATCGCTTGGGTATAATTTTTCATTCCTAGCATCGCAAACGCAATTCCGGAATATATTTCAACTCGTTGCTCTTTATCATCAGCGATTGAATTATAATCCAATGCTTTTTTATAATAAATTAAACCTTCCTCAAAGTCATCTTGCAACACATAATTTTCACCAATATTTGAATTCACTAAGGCTAGCCTTCCATTTCTTTCTATCTCTAAAAAAACTTCTTCCGCTTTTTTAAAATAATCTAGAGCCTCATCATATTTACCATCACTTCGATATGCGACCCCCATATTATTCAAAAGCAATCCTTTTGCGACAGGGCTTCCAATAGAGTCTGCTTGAGGCAGACCAGCCTCATAGTACAATAATGCTTTTTCATTATATCCTTCCTCATTATGAATGATTCCGAGGCTCAGATTTGAACGGAGTAAAGTTTCTGCATCTTGTAATTCCTCTCCTATTTTCCGCACCTTTAAATAATACTCCATAGCTTTGGCACTTTGGCCTTTTTTCCAATAAATACTCCCGATATCATTGAGCGCATCAGCCATTCCAATAGAATCCTTTTCAACCTCAGCCAATTGTTTAGCTTGATCAAAATATTTTAAAGATTTGTCATAATCATTTTTCCGAAACGAATAGGTATAACCAAAACTTCGCAGCGTGGAAAATCCAATTTCATAATGAGGCAAGCTTTGACTTAACTTCAAGCATTCACTATAGTAATATATGGTACTATCAAAATCGAACTCATAATATTCATCTGCAAGTTCTTTCAAAACCTCCAACTTAATAGTATCGGTCTGTGGAGAATTATAGAGTTCTTGACGAAGACTATCAATCAAACTTGTCTGTGCTCTTCCACTATTACTAAACAGCGAAAAAAATATTAAAATATGAATATTACAAAAAAACCTAGTCATATATATTCAAGTTCAAATTTGGTACCTATTTTTTTAATATATATAATATAACCTTTTTTACGATTGATTTTTTGCCACAAAAAAAAGAACTTTGAACTATTCTCATTTAAATCTAAGATTTCCCACTTACCTACTTCTTTATTTTTTCAAAATTTGATTAATGACTTTTGTTATTTCTCGAACAAACCTATACATACTATGAATAATGCAAAACACCCCCTTTCAAAAAGATTCATTTCTCAAACCTTGAGTATCCATGATATTCAAAAATTGAAAGGAGGCAAAAAGTCTGATGAAGAAAAAGAACTCGAAAAACTAGAAAAGGAAGCCAGAAAGCGTTGTGAAAAAGCGTGGAAAGATGCAGAAAAAAGAGCTAAAGCAGAAGGCAGACAATTAAAAAGAATTAATGGAAATGGAAACGGTATTTGGTAATTAATTTTATCATTCTGTCTAAAAATCCTTTTCTCTCTTTTTTTATTTAGCTCATCAATTTGAATTAAAAATCTTCTATTAATAAAAATCTTCCATGCCTTGTGTTTTGGGAGATTTTTTATTTTTAAAATACTTTCTTACTCATCAATAAATCCTTACATTTGCACTCGATTTGGGATTTTCAATCTCCTAACCAAGCTGAAAATGACATTTTTTGACTCAAAAAAATGTCGTTTTCTATAAGTATAGAACACTAGTCACCTTTTGATGTTACAGTAAAGAAAATTTAATAATCTACCAACAGAACCACAAACAGATCGTCATGCCACAAGACCATTCAATCAAATCAGTACTTATCATTGGAAGCGGCCCTATTATTATTGGGCAAGCTTGCGAATTCGATTATTCTGGAACTCAGGCTGCCCATGCTTTGCGAGAAGAGGGAATTGAAGTTTCTTTGATCAATTCAAATCCTGCAACGATCATGACTGATCCTGTAACCGCAGAACATATTTATCTTAAGCCACTTACTGTTCAAAGTTTAATTGAGATCTTAGAAGATCGCCAAATTGATGCAGTACTTCCTACTATGGGAGGACAAACTGCCTTGAACCTGGCAATCGAAGCAGGTAAAGAAGGTGTCTGGGACAAGTATAATGTAAGACTTATTGGAGTAGATTTAGAAGCCATCGAGTTAGCAGAAAATCGAGAAGCTTTCCGAGAACATGTAGTCAAATTAGGATTAAGTGTTGCTCCATCTCATATTGCCAATTCATTTTTGGAAGGAAAAGAAGCAGCTCAAAAAATTGGTTATCCACTAGTTATTCGTCCATCTTATACTTTAGGTGGATATGGAGGTGGATTCTGCCATGATGCTAGTGAATTTGACGAAGCACTTAGAAGAGGTTTGGATGCTTCTCCAACTCACGAAGTTTTAGTAGAGAAAGCTGTACTTGGATGGAAAGAATTTGAGTTAGAATTACTTCGAGATAGCAATGATAACGTAGTGATCATTTGTACAGTTGAAAATTTGGATCCAATGGGAATCCATACAGGTGACAGTATTACAGTTGCACCTGCCATGACACTTTCAGATACTGCTTATCAACAGATGAGAGATGAAGCAATTTTGGCGATGCGATCTATGGGTAATTTTGCAGGAGGTTGTAACATTCAATTTTCTCAAAATCCTGAAACAGAAGAATTAATCGTAATTGAGATCAACCCACGGGTATCTCGTTCTTCTGCCTTGGCAAGTAAAGCGACTGGATATCCAATTGCAAAAATTGCTGCAAAACTCGCTCTAGGATTTACGTTAGATGAATTAAAAAATCAAATTACTGGAAATACTTCTGCATTTTTCGAACCTACATTAGATTATGTAATTGTAAAAATGCCTCGATGGAATTTTGATAAATTTAAAGGCTCTAGCCATATTTTAGGTTTACAAATGAAATCAGTTGGGGAGGTGATGGCTATTGGAAGAAACTTCTTAGAAGCACTTCAAAAGGCTTGTCAATCTCAAGAGAATGGTCGAATGGGATTAGGGGCTGATAAGAAAGAGTGGATTAGAACTGCAGATATTTTAGAAAGATTATCACAAGTAAGTGATGATAGAATTTATAGAGTAAAAGATGCTTTGCGCTTAGGTGTTCCTGAAAAAACGGTTCACAAAATGACTAAAATTGATCCATGGTTTATCACTCAAATCAAGCGTTTGGTAAGTATGGAAAACGAAATTATGCGATTCAATGTGGCAGAAGATTTACCTGAAGGCTTTTTACGAAGTTTAAAAGAGGTAGGTTACTCTGATGCTCAAATTGCCTGGTTGATGAGAATCAAAGAAGAAGAAGTAACTCGTCATCGGAAAAAATTAAATATCCGTAGAACTTATAAAATGGTGGATACTTGTGCAGCAGAATTTGAGGCGAAAACACCTTATTTCTACTCAACTTTTGATGGAGAGAACGAAAGTATTCCATCTGATAAAAAGAAAATTGTAGTTCTCGGTTCAGGACCAAATCGAATTGGTCAAGGAATTGAATTTGACTATTGTTGTGTGCATGGATTGATGGCAATTCAAGAAGCTGGTTACGAAGCGATTATGATTAATTGTAATCCTGAAACTGTTTCGACGGATTTCAATATGGCTGATAAACTATATTTTGAACCGATCTTCTGGGAGCACATTCAAGAAATTTTTGAATTAGAAAAACCAGAAGGTGTTATCGTTCAACTTGGAGGTCAGACGGCTTTGAAATTAGCAGAAACTTTTGACAAAAAAGGCATCAAAATTATTGGTACAAGTTACAAAGCACTTGACATTGCCGAAGATCGTGGCCAGTTTTCTGACTTACTAAAAGAATTGAATATTCCTTATCCAGAATACGGTCAAGCGGATGATGCGCAAGAGGCTATCGACATTGCCAATCGAGTATCCTATCCCGTTTTAGTTCGACCATCTTATGTTCTAGGAGGACAACGAATGAAGATTGTGATCAATGATGAAGAGTTGGAAAGACAGGTTTTGGAAATTTTCAAACATATGCCTGACAACAAAGTTTTGATTGACCAATTTTTAGATCGAGCAAAAGAAGCTGAGGTAGATGCAATTTGCGATGGCGATGAAGTTCACATCATGGGAATCATGGAGCACATCGAACCAGCAGGAATTCACTCAGGAGATAGTTCTGCTGTATTACCGACGTATAGTTTGAGTGAGGCGGTCATTGAAAAAATGGTAGAATACACTAAAAAATTAGCTTTTGCTTTAGAAACCAAAGGATTAATCAATATCCAATTTGCCATCAAAAATGAGCAAGTTTATGTGATTGAAGCCAATCCAAGAGCATCACGTACCACTCCATTTATTGCCAAAGCTTATCAAGTTCCATATTTGAACATTGCCACACATGTAATGTTAGGAAATAAGAAATTGAAAGATTTTGACATCATCAAAAAATTAGAAGGTTACGCCATCAAAGTTCCTGTCTTTTCATTCAATAAGTTCCCTAATGTAGATAAAAACTTGGGGCCTGAAATGAAGTCAACAGGGGAAGCAATTCGATTTATAAAAGATACAAAAGACCCTTACTTTAGGGAATTAGATAAAAGACGTTCGATGTATTTATCGATGTAAAAATTTAAAAAAGCGGGTTGCAAATTGCAACTCGCTTTTTTTATACCTTTGAAAAAATAAAAACACATTTTCATGAAAACAAAAAAAGAAATCGTTAGAGATTGGTTACCCCGATATACCGGAACAAAACTTAAGGATTTTGGACAATACATCATCCTAGTTAATTTTAGTAAATATGTAGAGATGTTTGCGGAACAATATGATGTTGAAATCAAAGGAAAAGACCGCTCTATGATTTCAGCAACCGCTGAAAATATCACCATTATTAATTTTGGAATGGGAAGTCCGAATGCAGGAACAATCATTGATTTACTTACCGCAATAAAACCCAAAGCTGCTATTTTTTTAGGAAAATGTGGAGGGGTAAAAACCAATAAAAATAAAGTAGGAGATTTAATTTTGCCCATCGCAGCCATTCGAGGAGAAGGAACTTCTAATGATTATTTACCTCCCGAAGTTCCGGCGCTTCCTGCCTTTGCTTTACAAAAAGCTATTTCAACCACTATTCGGGAATATGATAAAGATTATTGGACAGGAACAATCTACACAACCAATAAGCGAGTTTGGGAGCATCGAGAAGATTTTAAAGAGTACCTAAGATCACTTCGACCAATTGCAGTAGATATGGAAACAGCCACTATTTTTGTAGCTGCATTCAAGAATCATATTCCAGCAGGAGCATTACTTTTAGTTTCTGACATGCCGATGGTTCCAGAAGGTGTGAAAACCGAAAAAGGAGATAAGATCGTCAGTAAAAACTATATGGATATGCACCTAAAGATCGGAATTGAATCATTGATGAAATTGAGCAATAACTCATTAACGATAAAGCACTTGAGATTTTAATTAGTTATAAGAGCTTTCTCATAAAAATAAATTTGAACCATATAAGGCATTTAAGAACATATAAGATTCCCATAATGGAGGCTTATATGGTTTTAAAAAAGACACATTCATCCTTACATAGTATTTTTATGATAAAGCCCATTATAACCAAATAACTATTTCTTTTTCGCCTTAGCTTTCGACTTTCTTTTAGGCTTAGGAAGTTGGTTATTTGCATCTGGAAAAACCGTAGTTGGTTTATATTTTTTTGCAGCCTCCCACTCCATACTTAAGTATGAAATAATTATTACAATATCGCCAACTGCCACTCTTCGAGAAGCAGCACCATTCAAGCAAATTACACCTGAACCTCTTTCTCCTTTGATTACATAAGTTTCGAGTCTCTCGCCATTGTTATTATTTACAATTTGGACTCTTTCCCCTTCGATAATATTAGCTGCATCCATCAAATCCTCATCAATGGTAATACTCCCAACATAGTTGAGGTCAGCCTGAGTCACAGTTGCACGGTGTATCTTAGATTTAAAAACTGTTACGAACATAGTATAAAATATAATTTTGTTTAAAAAAGACGTTTACTACTAATAAAACGAAACATTTTGCAAAAAGGTCACAAAATGAAATTTTATTATGAAAATTTAATGTTTTTTATAAAAAATAGGTGATTAGAAAATATTTCGAGCTACGCTCTATGGAAGGCGATGCAAATCTACGATTTTAAAACCATATTATCAATTAATCTTACTTCCCCTGCCCAAACTGCGGTGCATGCCACAGCGAAGTTGGTTGCATTAAAATCATCAATTGGTTGTAACGTAATTCCATCTACAATTTCAAAATATTCAGGTTTGAATTCAGAGATGCTTAACTCCTGCATCGCCCAAACTTTTACTTCTTTTGGCGTTTTATTCTCTACCTGATTTTTAGCCTCTAAAAGAGTTTGTGAAATTTTAACTGCAAGACTTCGATTTTCAGGAGTTAACCGAAGATTTCTAGAACTCATTGCTAAACCATTTTCCTCACGGATGATTGGACACATCACTAATTTTATTTTCGATTTTAATTGAGTTAACATACTCCGAACTATAGTTATTTGTTGAAAATCCTTTTGTCCCATGTACAAACTATCTGGTTGAACCATATTTAATAACCGATTGACCACTTGAGCCATTCCGTCAAAATGCCCAGGGCGAAATTCACCTTCCATTACCGTTGCCAAATTCCCAAAATCTAAGTCCAAAGTAGTATCTAGTCCCTCTGGATAAACCTCCTCAACTGGAGGCATTAATAACACCTCTGTTCCAACTGAGGTTAACAACTCGATATCTTTAGCTGCAGTTCTTGGATATTTTTCCAAATCAACTGCATTATTAAATTGGGTCGGATTGACAAAAATGGTACAAACTACACAATCGTTTTCCTCTTTTGCTTTTCGAATTAAGGAAAGATGACCATCGTGTAAAGCCCCCATTGTTGGAACAATACCAATACTTTTTTTGTCTAATTTTAGAGTATCCAAGTAATTTTGGAGTTGATATTCTTTTTTGAATAAAATCATATTAAATAATTCTTCGTTTTGTTGATTTCGTCTATTTTCTCAATACTTGTTCCAATTGTCAGGAAAGATTCAATTAAGAACTCCTTAACAATAAGAGTAAGACAAAAATCATAAAAAATGCGGAATATTTTGTACTTTTGCACACCCGTTCATTGAAGGTATCATTTTTATTTTTAAAAAAAATGAATTTAGAGTTATATGGAGAAGAAGAAAGTTCTGATCGTAACACAAGAGATGGAGCCATACACGGCACTCTCTGAAATCTCAAGAATAGCGCGAAAACTGCCACAATATATTCAAGAGAAGGGATTTGAAATCCGAGTTTTGATGCCGCGATTCGGCACTATTAATGAGAGAAGACACCGACTACACGAAGTAGTTCGCCTTTCAGGAATGAATATCATTGTAGATGATGATGACTTTCCGCTAATTATTAAAGTAGCATCTTTGCCAGGCGCAAGGCTGCAGGTTTACTTTTTGGATAATGATGATTTTTTCAAGAGAAAATCAGTATTTGAAGATGCAAAAGGTAAACCATTTGATGATAATGCTGATCGATCAGTATTTTTCTGCAAAGGTGTTTTGGAAACTGTTAAGAAATTTGGTTGGGCGCCAGATATCATTCATTGCCACGGCTGGATGACTAGTTTAGTACCATTGTATCTAAAAACTGCGTACAAAAATGAGCCTATTTTCCAAAATGCAAAAACGGTTTATTCACTTTATGATAATTCGTTAGAGAAAAATTTTGGTAATGATTTCTTTGACAAAGCTTCCATCAATAATTTAGAAGCTGAAGATCTAGATGCTTTCAAAGATGGCAAAAATATCAACTTGCATGCAGGGGCAATTACATTTTCAGATGCTGTGATTACTGGTAGCGAAAAATTGTCAAAAGCAACTGCAAAGTTAATTGAAGAAACAGATAAGCCTGTTTTGGAATATAAAGGCGAAGAAGAATACTTAGCCGCTTACCTTGAGTTTTTTAATTCTTTATTGGAACAAGAGGTTGAATAATACCTTTCTATTGGCTTCACAAAAAAGAATATTCTAAAACAAAAATTCCAGCTTCTACCTTAAAATGGGAAATTACCCAACTGGTAGAAGCTGGTTTTGCGTTTAGAGGAGTGATACCTTTTTTTTAGAATACTTCTGGCGTTTTTATTTTTTATTGAAAAAATGCCTTAAAATAATTAATCATTGAAAAAGACGATATCTCAACAATTCATATTTGCAATAAGCATCTTTATGATGTTTTTGATAGCAACAACTTCATGCAACGAACCAAGTTTAATTGGTGCGGATGTTATTGACACAGACCGACCTGATGTAGTATTTACTGATACATTAACTATTTTCGCAAGCTCTATTGAAGACGATTCGATTCAGACTTACAATAGTCTAAATTTACTAATAACTCAACTTTGTGGAGTATTAGAAGATCCTATTTTTGGGACTAGTAGAGCTGAAATTAATGCTCAATTAAGGGTTGCAGGATCTATTCCTGCTGAAGACTCTTTGACCTATTTTAATAATATATCCCCTTCTGGTACGCAACTAGACTCCGTCGTTTTCGTACTAGAATACGATACCGCTCAATTTTATGGAAATCCAAATTCTCTACAAAATATTTCTATCTATTTGCTAGATGAACCTATGGATAATCTGGCAACTTATTACTCGACAGATAATTTTGATGCAGGTGAATTATTGTTCTCGGGTACCGTAAACCCTAGTCAATATGATACTACCATATCGATCCCCTTAGGTCTAGATACTATTTACCCACCTCAAATGAGGTTGGTCTTAAATAAGCAACAAGCACAAGCACACCCTCTTTTTAGTGAAATTTTATTTAAGGATGGTAGCTCTTTTCCATATTACAAAAGTGACGATTCGTTACTTCAAGTTCTTAATGGAATTAAAATAATAGTTGAAAATACAACTGACCCTAAAGATTTAATGATGGCTTTTAAATTATCTTCATCATCATTGTCAGGAATGTTTCTTCACTATCATTCTCCAACAGATACTTCTCTTTATAGATTTAGATTTACTAGTAATGCTGCCCAAATGGTTAATTTTAGTCATGACTATGATAACTCATTTATCAAACCATACATTGATGGAGCTGATGATGAGCAGGATGGAAAAGATTATATTTTTGTCCAAGGGATGCAAGGAGTAAATGGAAAATTAAGAATTCCGTATGCTAGTGGGCTTAAAAATGCCATAATCAACCAAGCTAAATTAGAGTTAACTATCGCGACAATGGTTCCTAATGATGAACCTATTTTAAGAGATGAACCATTGGAACAAGTATTTTTGTCAAAAAGAAATGAAGATGGAGATTTGGTAACTATTGCTGATTTAAATTCTGCTTTAGGTATTAGTTTAACTGGTATTTTCGGAGGTAACTTAGTCGAAAGAATTGAAAATAATATGGTTGTCAAAACCTATACAATGAATATTTCTGAACATCTTCAAGATATGATCAATGGACTTGAAGCAAATGATGAAATTTTTATTACAACTATTGCAAAAGCGCAATCAGCAAATCGATCTATTATTTTTGGAACTGGACATCCAACATATGCTCCAAAATTAAATGTAACTTACACGATCAACCAATAATAAAAGAAACTCTAATTATTTAACACAATGAGTTTTTCTAATTTTTTATAAAAAAAAACTTAGACCTACTCTGATAAATCCCAACCTATTTATGTGTGGAATCGTAGCTTATATCGGCAAAAAAGACGCTTACCCAATACTCATCAAAGGGCTTAAAAGATTAGAATACCGAGGATATGATAGCGCAGGTGTGGCCTTATTCAATGGTGATTTACACGTTTACAAGAAAAAAGGAAAAGTCAATGACTTAGTATCTTATGTTAAAGGAAAAAATGTTGATGGCCATGTTGGTATTGGACATACTCGATGGGCTACTCACGGAGAACCTAATGATATTAATGCTCACCCACATACTTCTGATGATGGTCGATTGACTCTTATTCATAATGGGATTATCGAAAATTATGCAACAATAAAAGAAGCACTTGTTAAAGATGGACACACCTTTACAAGCGATACAGATACAGAAGTATTGGTTCATTTGATCGGTGCTTTGCAAGACAAAGATAATTTAGAATTGGAGGAAGCGGTAAGAATAGCTTTATCTCAAGTTGTTGGCGCATATGCTATCGTAGTGCTAGATAGAAATGATCCAACGAAACTAGTAGCTGCTCGAAAAGCAAGCCCATTAGTTGTAGGTATAGGTCAAGATAATGAATTCTTCCTAGCATCTGATGCTACCCCTTTAGTAGGGTACACCTCACAAGTTGTTTATTTGAACGATGAAGAGATTGCTGTTGTGGGGAATGATGGAACATTCGAAATAAAAACCATTGATAACCAAATCCAAACTCCTTACATTCAACATCTTAATATGAATATTGAGAAATTGGAAAAAGGAGACTACGAACACTTTATGCTCAAAGAGATTTATGAGCAACCAAATACAATTGCAGATTGTATGCGTGGACGGATAAATGCAGCAGCAGGTTGGATCAAAATGGGTGGTATCGAAGAGCAATCAGAAAGAATTTTTAATGCGAAAAGATTTATCATGGCTGCTTGCGGAACATCATGGCATGCTGCATTAATTGGTGAATATTTATTTGAAGAATTAGCTCGAATTCCAGTTGAAGTAGAATATGCTTCTGAACTTAGATACAGAAATCCAATTATCAACAAAGACGATGTAGTGATTGCTTTATCTCAATCAGGAGAAACTGCTGATACTATGGCAGCCCTCGAATTAGCAAAAGATAAAGGCGCTTTAATTTATGGAATCGTAAATTCAGTTGGATCATCTATTTCTAGAATTACGGACGCAGGTTCTTATATCCACGCTGGCCCTGAAATTGGAGTAGCAAGTACCAAAGCATTTACTGGTCAAGTAACTGCACTTACTTTGATGGCAATCTATATGGGTTATAAAAGAGGAACTATTCCTAAATCTTATTACCATCAATTGCTAGAAGGATTAGAAAAAATACCTGCAAAAGTTCAAGAAGCTTTAAAATGTAATGATCAGATAAAAGAATTGGCTAAGAAATTTATTAATACCAATCATACCCTTTATCTTGGGAGAGGTTATAATTTTCCTATTGCATTGGAAGGTGCTCTTAAATTAAAAGAGATTTCATACATTCATGCAGAAGGATATCCTGCTGCCGAAATGAAGCATGGCCCAATCGCATTGATCGATGAAAATATGCCTGTAGTTGTAATTGCGACTAACAAAAGTGCTTATGAAAAAATCGTAAGTAATATCCAAGAGGTAAAAGCTCGAAAAGGAAGAGTTATAGCAATCGTAACTCAAGGCGACGAAGAGATTAGTAAAATCGCAGATTACACTATCGAAATTCCTGATACTGAAGAACCATTCACTCCTTTATTATCAGTTATTCCTTTACAATTATTGTCTTACCATATTGCCGTAGCAAGAGGGTGCAATGTAGATCAACCTCGAAATTTAGCTAAGTCAGTTACTGTAGAATAACATAATTATTAAAAACATTTGACTAAAAAGACTACAAGTCAAACGTCAAATATTCAACGTCAAACGTATAAAAATGGGCACACATAGCGCACATAACATGGAGTATAACTCCGAAAAAAGCACACTCATTATTCCTGAATATGGTCGAAATGTTCAAATGTTGATTCGACATGCTAAGACTATCGAAAGTGATGAAATCAGGCAAGCTTTTATTGAAAAAGTAATTGACTTGATGCACCAAATGCATCCGCAAAATAGAAATATCGAAGACTACATGTCTAAGTTATGGAAGCATGTATTCCGAATTGCCGAGTACGATATTAAAGTTATGCCTCCAAATGGGGAAATTCCTACACCTGAAACTGATATCACAATTCCAGAACCTGTTAACTATCCTGTTGCCAATGTGAGGTATAGACATTATGGAAATAATGTTCAAATCCTTATTGACAAGGCATTGAAAATGGAAGATGGCCCCAAAAAAGATGGTTTCGTTTTAGTGATCGGTGGCTACATGAAAATGGCCTACAAAACTTGGAATAGAGAACACTTTGTAAGTGATGAAATTATCAAAGGAGACCTACATAAAATGTCTGATGGAAAATTAGTCATCGCTGATAATATCTCTCTTGATGGATTAAGTAACTCTAACCGTCGAAAAAGAAAAGATGACAATGATCGAGGTGGAAGAAGTGATAGGAGCCGAAACGACCGAGGTGGCCGAAATGATCGAGGCGGAAGAAATGACCGTAGTGGAAGAAACGATCGAGGTCGAAATGATCGTGGAGGAAGAGGTAGACGTTAGTGCTTCTTTTCAATGAAATAAAAAAGGTGCTTATCAATTCTGATAGGCACCTTTTTTATTGAAAATTTTTCCTACTCATTCCCCTTAAAATGATTCCACCCTTGAGCCTTTATTGGATGAATATTTCCACCTTTCGTATGTAACTTAATTCCTTCTGAAGCTTCCATAATTTCTCCCATAATATAAATCCCTGGCAAAAATTTGACCTTCTCAATATCTTCAGGTGCAATCGTAAAAAGTAATTCATAATCCTCTCCCCCACTCAATGCACAAGTAATTGGATCCATCTGAAACTTCAAAGCCATCATTTCCGCATCAGGATGAATCGGCACCCCACTCTCTTCGACAAATGCTCCCACACCTGATTCTTTACATATATGAAAAACCTCCGAAGCTAACCCATCCGAAATGTCAATCATGGAAGTAGGTACTAATTCTGCTTTTGCAAAACTCTCAATCATTTCTCTTCGAGCTTCAGGTTTTAATTGTCTTCGTACTAAATAAGATTGCTCTTCCAAGTCTGGTTGCACTCCTGGATTTGACAAATAAATTTGCTTCTCCCTTTCCAAAATTTGAAGCCCTAAATATGCAGCTCCTAAGTCCCCCGTCACGCACATCAAATCTCCCACCTTCGCAGTATTTCGATAAACTATTTTATCCTTTTCAGCTTCACCTATTGCCGTTACACTTATAATCAATCCTTTAGGAGAAGAAGTCGTATCCCCTCCAATTAGATCAACATCATATTGTGCACATGCTGCTTCTACTCCTTGGTAAAACTCTTCCAACGCTTCTACCGAAAACCGATTGGAAAATGCCAATGACATTGTAACCTGTTTTGGAGTAGCATTCATTGCATAAATATCAGATAGATTGACAATCACCGATTTATATCCCAGATGCTTAAGAGGTGTATACATCAAATCAAAATGAATCCCCTCCACCAACATATCGGTTGAAACAACTGTCATCATTTTTCCATGATCAACTACTGCAGCATCATCCCCAATTCCTTTAACTGTGGATTTATTTTTTATTGGAAACCTTTTGGTCAAATGTTCAATCAAACCAAATTCTCCCAATTCATTTACATCTGTTCTTTTTTCTGTATTTTCTGCCATTGTATTTTATTAATTAAAATTGCTTTTCAAACTGCAAAAGTAATTAATTTTAATCATCCTAAAAAAATACTTACACAGGTATAGATAATTAAGGTTTTTAATATATATTTGCATTGTTACTTTTTTAAATATGAAAAGTACATTCATCCCAACCGAAAATTTTTCCCACTTTAACCGACCGTTTTAATTTACTGATTTTTGAAGTATAAATACTTCAATTTTCCAAGTATGATGTGTTTTTGATTTTATATCAAAAATGGCTGAGGGGCTATTTTATACATTCTACTTTCTTTCTTTTTCTAAATTATACTTCTCGAGCAAACTTACCCTTGGTTGTAAAAGTGCAACCTCTAAAAATTGTAAATATATTGTTAGAATAATAGATTGGCGCGACAACTTATATCACAAATCATCCAAAAACAGTCTCACTTAACCGTGTCTGAGAAATGCAAAGCAGTTCAACCTTCTGGATATTCGATCATTTCAACAATTGTAATCTCATGATTGATTTGATCTAGAATTATGCACCAAAAGAATGAATCTTAGCAGACACGATAATATGACTGCAGGAGAAATTAATTTTTCTCCAAACTGTTTTTGGGATGTGGACCCTCTTCACTCACCTCGTGGAAGAGGGTTCTTTTTTTTTGTAAAATCTTGAATATCGAATAACGATTTCAGAACAAGGATTTCAGAAGTTTGACGATGTTAATTTTGTGTTTCCAGGAAGCATTTTCAAACTTCTCAAATCATAAATCCTTGTTCGAAATTCGATATTCAAAAAAAAGGAACGTACTCCAAAAGCACGCTCCTTTTTTTTTAAAACTTTTCTCCCACAAACTACTCTACCAACTCAAACTCTCTCCCCACCTTCACCTTCCTATTTCCATCCTGAACCACCACTCCAATATAAAATTTACCTCCAGCTTTTGCTTTTTTTACGATTTTCTTTTGCTTCTTATTCAAAATACCGTTGCTGGTAGCCGTTTGAAAATTATTTTTTCGTTGGTAAGAAAAATTCAATTCTTCAAAAACAACTGGTTCTCCAAATCGGTCTCGAACCATAATTATTTTTCCTAAATTTTCTTTTAACTCTTCAATTGAGATTTTATTCCCTTTCGAAGTTCCCCAAGTAATTTTATAATCATCAGACTCCAAAGGATTACTCACTCCACTTTTCAAATAAAAGTGAATTGGCAAATTAAGCTTCACTTTGACAATCTCTCCTTTATCCTTTCCGGGTTCCCACTTCGGCATTTTTTTCAAAACATCAATTGCTGCATCCCCACACCCATCTCCAATATCTCGAATAATTGACGGTTCAGTCACTCTTCCTTCCTCATCTATGATAAAACTAACATATACCGTACCTTCCGTTCCTGCATTTTTTGCTTCCTCAGGATACTCCACATTGAAGGCTAAAAAAGAAACCAAACTCTCGTCGGAGCAAGTTCTCTTTTTTTCTTTTTTATATTTATACTTTTCACATCCCGAGAAATATGGCATTTGTTCAGCATGAACTAATGCTTCCGTTTGTGCAGAAAGACTATTAGAAAAGAGAAAAGAAATCAGTAATAATAAAGTGTATATTTTTCTCATAAGAGATGCTTAATCATTTTTAACTCAACAAAAGTTATTTCGTGAATTATGTTTGTTATTTGAGATTACAATTATCGCTTGGCAAAATTTAACAACGTTTTCTTTACCTCCATCAAATCATTCGACTTTGGATTTTTGACGAAGTCACCAACTTTATTGATGATAAAATATCGAGGCAAAACTTTAATTTCATATGCTTTGGCAATGTCAGAATTCAACTCTCCAGAAGCTAAAATATGAATTCCTTTAAATTGTCTTTTTTCTAAAGTTTCTTTCCAAACATCTTCTTCTCGATCCACCGATACATTTACAAAAACAATATCTTCATTTTCCAACTCAGGCTGGATCATCTTTAACTTCTCCATTTTATCCATGCAAGGTCTGCACCAAGTTGCCCAAAAATTTAAATAAATAACTTTTCCTCGATAATTTTTTAAAGCTACTTCAGTATTATTTAAATCTATTAAAACAAAATCAGGTGCTTGAGTTCCGCCTGCAAACTTAATTGCCTTTTCGTAAGACTCAATTACTTTAATATCAAAATTTCCATAATCTTGATACCGCATATAATCCCAATATTTATCCATAATAACTCCATTCTCCTTGGCTCTAAATGCACGAGCAATTATTTCTGATTGGAAAAATGCTCTTGTCTTTCCTTCCAATTTTTCACTTCCCTCTTCATATTGAAATACAAAAGACGCTCTTTCATCATCTGGACTTATTAAATTTTTATAATCAAAATACGCGACCAGAAATTCACGATACCACTCATTTCCAATCTGATCATTTTGCAGAGGTATTTCTTTGAGAAAATTGAAATAGGATTCTTGCAAGCTATATCGATTTTTAAAAACATTTCCATACATCAATCGATGGTATGCAAAATCATATTGAATTTCGGCATTCAAAAAATCCTTAAATTCTTGGGTTAATTTATCAGGGTGATCGACATCAAATTTTACTAACTGAGCAAGTGCTTTCTCCTTACGATTTTTCATATGGTTCTCAAAACTAGATTGATCCATCGCCAACATTAACTTATCCATTCTTGGACTATTTTGATACCAATATAATTTTTGCCGATACTGAGTCATATTAAAAACACTCATCTCTCGAGGATTCAAGCGCAAGTATTCCGTCAAGTAATTATTGCTTGCCCCTAGACTTCCCGAAAACTCAAATGAATATTGAAAATTATTCGCATCACAATCAATATATAAAGTATCATTAGGCTGAACATAAATGGCTCCTTTATTTCGAGCATACTTTAAAATAGCAATCTGAGGTTCTTTCACTTCAATCGCAAAAGCAAAAGTATTGTCATCAATAATTTTTGAAGTATAAATATCAACACCATTATTGAGATATAAAGTATTCAAACTCAATTCGATCTCTTTGATAAGTTTAGCGTTTTTGACTTTGCCCATGATCAAAGTATTCGGCTGGGCATAAAGAAAAGATACACACACTAACAAACTAAAAAGGCTCAATATTTTTTTTGTAAAAAGGTTGAAATGCTCCATCAAGGGTATTTTATAAAAATGAAATTGATTGAATTATTCTACGCTAAATTTAAAGGTTTTGCTTCAATTAAAACGAAGTAGTTTTCTAAATTTTCAGAATTGCGAACTCCAAAATTTAAAACGATTTTTCCGTTTTTTTTATTTCAAAAAATAAACTGCTATATTTAAAAAACATAACTTGAAAACGACCTATGAAAAAACGCTGGACTCTACTCTCTTATGATTCCTCCATCGCTCAGCATCTACAAGAAGTTTTGAAAATCAATCCTATCTTTTGTCAAATGCTTGCACAGCGAGGTATCTCTTCTTACGACGAAGCTTACCAATTTTTTCGCCCTTCGCTCGAACATTTACATGATCCTTTTTTGATGCAAGATATGGACTTGGCGGTCAATCGACTGGCGATGGCAATTCAACGAAAGGAAAAAATTTTACTCTATGGAGATTATGATGTTGATGGCACTACCTCTGTTGCCCTAATGTTTTCTTTTCTAAAAAAGTACCATGAGCATTTAGATTTTTATATTCCAGATCGGTACACCGAAGGTTATGGAGTTTCTTTTGCTGGAATTGATTACGCTTCGCAAAATGATCTGACACTCATCATTGCAATGGACTGCGGAATTAAGGCAAATGAAAAAGTCAAATACGCGAAGGAAAAAGGAATTGACTTTATTATTTGCGATCACCATTTACCAGAAGGTGAATTACCCTCAGCGATTGCAGTCTTGGATCCCAAAAGAGATGATTGCAAATATCCCTACAAAGAATTAAGTGGTTGTGGAATTGCTTTCAAATTGGCACAAGCATTCGTCGAACAAAACAGTTTGGACACTTCGCAATTGAATGAATTATTAGATTTTGTCGTCATAAGTATTGCCTGTGACATTGTTCCAATGTTGGGTGAAAATCGAACTTTAGCATTTTGGGGAATGCAGCAATTGAATTCCACTACGCGACCAGGTTTACTAAGTTTAATTGAAGTCAGCCAGAGAAAATTCCCACTCAATGTTAACGATATCGTTTTTGGATTAGGCCCAATGATAAATGCTGCTGGAAGATTAGCTGATGCTCGCAAGGCGGTCAACTTGCTTTTATCAAAGGATGAAATCGAAGCAAAAGAAAATGCTAATCTTTTGTACCAACGAAATAAAGCACGAAAAGAAATTGATCTTCAAATCGTTCAAGAAGCACAATTTATTTTAGAGAAAAATGAGGAAGACGGCAGTCTTGAAAATCAAAAAAGCATCGTCCTTTTTCAATCTCATTGGCACAAAGGCATTGTTGGAATTGCTGCTGCCCGAATTGTAGAAAGCCACCATCGGCCTACCATTATTTTAGCAGAGTCAAATGGACTGGCAGTTGGATCAGCTCGCTCAGTCAAAGGTTTCAATATCCATTCTGCGATAAAAAAGTGTGCAGATCTTTTAATTAATTTTGGGGGGCATGCA
>CAYGRM010000058.1:0-23612 GCA_964352225.1 uncultured Saprospiraceae bacterium
GCGGAGTATAGTTTTATATTTTTGATTATGATGTTTTTCAAAGATATGAACTACCGACTCAAGTTAGCAGCGATAAAAAAAGCCTTGCTCAATGAGCAAGGCTTCTATATTTTTCATAAAATCTAAATCTTTTTGGTCAGGACTTGGAAAGTCTCACTACGAGTAACGACTTGAAAAGTCGTTATACTATCCTTCCAACGCAGCAGCTCCACCAACAATTTCCGAAAGCTCTTTGGTAATTGATTCTTGTCGGGCTTTGTTGTAGACGATTTTCATTTCTTTAATTAAGTCCTCTGCATTTTCAGTTGCTTTGTCCATGGCAGTCATACGTGCACCATGCTCTGAAGCGTGAGTGTCAAGCAAGAATTTTTGGAAAGTCGTTTGTAAAATACTTGGAACTAATTTCTCTAGTAATTCTTTTTCGCTTGGTTCAAAAATATAATCTGCTCGGTGCTTAATTTCACCGGATGCATCTAATTTTTCCACAGGCAAAAATTGATGAGTCTCCGCAAACTGCATTCCTGCATTTTTGAAACGACTGTAAGAAACAGTAACTGCATCAAATTCTCTTTCTGCAAAATTATCCATCAACATTTGAGAAACTTGAGCAATGTTATCGAAACTAAGATCACTAAAAATTCCAACATAGTCTTTCACGATAGTACAATCGGTATAACGTTTTTTGAAATATTCATGCCCTTTTTTTCCGATACAAACAATTGTCAGTTTTCCAGCAGCACGTTGTTTTGAAAATCTTTGATCAATTGTTGCTACTGCAGACTTAATTACATTCGAGTTGAATGCACCTGCCAGACCTCTATTTGAAGTTACAACTACAACTGCTGCACTTTCCACTACTCGCTCCTGTCCATACGTTGTATTTGCACCACCTTCAATATTGGAAAGAATATTTTTCAACATATCATTCAACTTATTAGCATACGGACGCATCTGCACGATTGCATCTGTTGCCCGTCGTAGCTTAGCTGCCGAAACCATTTTCATGGCCTTGGTAATTTGTTGAGTCGATTTTACCGACGAAATTCTATCTCTTACTTCTTTTAAATTAGCACCCATGGTTTTGAATTAGTTATGAGTGACAAGTTATGAGTGATGAGTCCTGAGTCGTAAAACTCATCACTCATCACTTTTAACTCATCTCTAAGAAAACTATTTATATTGAGCAGACATTTCTGCTGCTAATTTTTCAACAGCACTTGTTGCTTCATCTGTTAATTTACCTGCTTTGAATGATTTTAACACCTCTGGGTATTTTTGTCCCAAAGTAGTCAAAAACATTTCTTCAAATTCTTTTACCTTATTAACAGGTACGTTTTGAAGTAAGCCTTTTGAACCTAAATAAATGATCGCAACTTGCTTTTCTACTGACATTGGAGAGTATTGTGGTTGTTTCAAAATTTCCACGTTTCTTTCTCCTTTTGCTAAAATTGCAGTAGTAGCAGCATCCAAATCAGAACCGAATTTAGAGAATGCCTCTAACTCTCGGTAAGATGCTTGATCTAATTTCAATGTACCAGATACCTTTTTCATTGACTTAATCTGAGCAGAACCTCCTACCCGTGATACAGATACCCCTACATTAATTGCAGGACGTACACCAGCGTTGAATAAGTTCGACTCCAAGAAAATCTGACCATCTGTAATCGAAATTACGTTAGTAGGAATATATGCAGATACATCTCCTGCTTGAGTTTCAATGATTGGCAAAGCCGTTAAAGATCCTCCACCTTTTACGATTGGTTCTCCTTTGTCATCTTTTGCATTAGCCAATGATTCAGGTAAATCATTCATGCTTCTTGCGATGTCATCGTTAGCAATGATTTTCGCAGCACGCTCCAATAAACGAGAGTGTAAGTAGAATACATCTCCAGGATATGCTTCCCGACCTGGAGGTCGTCTAAGCAATAATGATACCTCACGATATGCAACTGCTTGCTTTGATAAATCATCAAAAACAATCAATGCAGGTCGTCCTGTATCTCTGAAAAATTCTCCAATTGCAGCTCCAGCGAATGGTGCATAAAATTGAAGAGGTGCTGGATCAGCTGCAGAAGATGAAACAATTACAGTATAAGCCATTGCTCCATTTTCTTCCAATGTTTGAGCAACGTTTGCAACTGTAGATGCTTTTTGACCTGAAGCTACATAAATGCAAAATACAGGTTCACCTCTATCATAAAATTCTTTTTGATTGATGATAGTATCAACTGCAATCGCAGTCTTACCCGTCTGACGGTCACCAATAATTAACTCCCGTTGTCCTCTTCCGATTGGAATCATAGCATCGATTGCTTTGATACCAGTTTGAAGTGGTTCGTTTACAGGTTGTCTGTAAATTACACCAGGTGCTTTTCTTTCGATAGGCATTTGGTACGTCTTTCCTTCGATTGCACCTTTACCATCAATAGGCTGTCCAAGTGGATTAACAACACGTCCAACCAAACCTTCTCCTACTTCAAGAGATGCGATACGACTAGTTCGACGAACTTTGGAACCTTCTCGGATACCGTCACCAGCTCCTAACAATACAACACCTACATTATCTTCCTCAAGGTTCAATACAATAGCTTGAACTCCAGTTTCGAATTCTACCAACTCCCCCGCTTGCGCTTGAGTAAGTCCGTAAACACGAGCGATACCGTCACCTACTTCTAGTACAGTACCAACTTCTTCGAGTTCTGCCGCAGTTTGAAAACCAGATAATTGCTGTTTTAAGATTGCGGATATTTCATCAGGTTTAACACCTACCATAATCTTTAGATTTTATGATTAAAAAAAATATTTATTAGAATGAAGCTTTTGAAAATTTGAATTCAAAATTCAAGGCTTCTTAATTTCCACTTCCAGTAAACTCCTTACGAAGTTTATTCAATCGAGTAGCAACACTTGCATCATATAAGCTATCTCCAATCTCAATAACAAATCCACCTAACAATGACGCATCTATTCTTGTTTCAATTTCAACTGTACTACCTTGAGCCATTTCAGATCGAATCTTATCTTTGATTTTCTCTAAGGTTTCTTCTTTCAAAGGAGTTGCTGAGACAACTGTTGCACTAATGATATTTTTGATCCCTCGATATTGGTTGATGAACTCTTCACAGATTTCTGGAAGATATTGTTCTCGACCTTTAGTCAAAACAATATTGGTAAAAGCCATAGTCATCTCATCGAAACTTTCTCCAAAAATCGCTTGAATGATACTACGTTTTTTAGTTGGGTTGATGATCGGACTTTTAAGCATCATATACATATCTCTATTTTCGTTCGCTGCTTTGAATGCTTGAATATCACCTAAAACAGTTTCCAATTTCCCTTGCTCTTGAGCCAAGTCAATTAGAGATTTTGCATATCGTCCAGCTAATTTTGCTACTGACATAATTTTATGATTATAGATTTTGGATTCAAGATTATGAATTTTTGACGATTGGATTTAATCCATAATCGTACATCCATAATCCTTAATCTTAATTCTAACTAAGTTTTATATTATTAATCAATTCATTAGCCAACGTTTCTTGATCTTCGTTGCCTGAGAGTTGCTTTTTAATTACTCTTTCTGCGATAGCTAAAGCGATTAAACTCGATTGATTTTTAACCTCAGAAATAGCTACTTTCTTCTGATTCTCAATTTCTAATTTGGCGTTAGCCATAATTCTCTCTGCCTCTTCAGTCGCTTTTACTTTAGCTTCTTCTACGATTTGCTCTTTGGTTGCTTTGGCATCAGCAATGATTTGTGCTTGCTCTGCTTTGGCAGCTGCAATCATTTTTTCATTTTCAGCTTTCAAATTAGCCATGTCAATTCGCGCTTTTTCTGCTTCGTCCAATGCTTCTTGAATCTCTGCATTTCTTTTTCCTAACATTACACCAATTGGCTTCTTTGCAGCTCTAATTACTAAAAACCAAAAAACTACAAAAATAATAGCAGTCCAAGCAAATAGACCAGTATCTGGATTTAATAAATAGCCACCACTACCTTCTAATAAAAACATAATCTATTAGTTTAATTTTATGTCATTAATCAACCCATTTGCAAAAGACTCATTATCATCTTTACCCATAAGTTGTTTTTGAATAACTTTCTCAGCAATCTCCAAAGCGAATACGCCTGAGTTCTTTTTCAATTCAGTTAATGCAGCAGTTTTTTCAGCATTAATTTCTGTGCGAGCGCTCCCAATTATTTTGTTAGCTGCTTCTCTTGCTTCTGCTTTTGCCTCATTGATAATTTGATCTTTTGCTGCTCTCGCTTCTTTCATGATAGCAGATTGATCGGCTCTAGCTTGCCCTATAAATTGAGCACTTTCTTCTTTGAAACTTTCCATTTGCGCTCTTGCTGCTTTGGAATCTTCCATTGCTTTTTGAATGCTTCCATCTCTTTTTTCCAAAGCATCAATAATTGGTTTGAAAGCAAAATTTCTCATAATGATCCAAAACAAACCAAATATAACAATCGTCCAAACGAGCAACCCTAGCTCAGGTTTAATTGGAGAAAAATCAGCTAATATGAACATTGTAAAATATTTTTAATCTCGTTTTTTAAATAACTTTTTTTTGAACATGAATTCCGCCACCAACCGTGACGGAATTCAGTTCTTGCTTTTTGCTTCTCGGTGGAGATTATCCAGCCAAGAAAGCCATTACGATTGCAATCAATGCAGCACCCTCTACCAAAGCGGCAGTCAAAATCATGTTTGCACGGATGTCACCTACAGCTTCTGGCTGACGAGCGATTGCTTCCATAGCTTTAGCTCCAATGTTACCAATACCGATACCAGCACCGATCACCGCTAAACCCATTCCAATTCCAGCTAATGAACCCATAATTAATTATATTTATATGGTTATAAAAAAAGTTAAAAATTCAAATTTAGTGTGCAGTTGCATGTGCATCATCATGATCGTGATCATGCCCTTCATCAATTGCTGCGTTCAAGTATGCTGCAGTCAAAATTGTGAATACAAATGCTTGAATGAATGCTACCAATAACTCGATACTCATCATAAACATCGTCAGTAAAATGGATGCAATTGAGGTTCCCCATGCTATAGGCACTCCATTGTCACCTCCCATATCTTTTGCAATAAAAATCAAACTCACGAAGATGACCATTACCATATGACCTGCTGTGATGTTTGCGAACAAACGTAACATCAAGGTAATCGGCTTGATAATTACACCCAGTAATTCTACTGGTGTCAAAATTATTTTCAATAATGCAGGAACTCCTGGCATCCAAACGATATGTTCCCAGTAATGTTTATTTCCACTTAAATTAACTACAAAAAATGCAGCTATCGCTAAAACAAAGGTTACCGATAAGTTTCCAGTTACATTCGAACCTCCTAAAAATGGAATTTGACCAAAAAGGTTTAATCCTAATATAAAGAAGAAAATAGTCAATAAGAATGGTAGGAATTTTTTCCAAGAATCACCTAAGAATGGTTTTGCTACTTCGTCTTGGATAAAGACAATCATTGGCTCCATGAATGCTTGTAAACCACTTGGTGCTTTTCCATCTCTCGTTTTGTATGATTTAGCGATGCTGAAGAATGCTAACATCATAAATAAACAAACCAAAAGCATACTTGCTACATTTTTCGTGATTGAAAAATCGTAGAAAGAAGTTACACCTCCACCAAAAACACCACCGTCTAAAGTTGTCTTTTTGATCAGGTCATATTTTTGACCAGCATGCATAAAGTAAGGAAGCTCCTTTTCTTTACCTTCTACTGTTACTTTTTCATATTTGAAAGGGTGCGGATCATCGCTAACGATTGTAAGATGATCTCCACTCAACATTTCAGGAGCAGGATTAGCAATTTTCATTACCGTACCTCCATTTAATACATATCCATCTACAATCTCAGTCCCATCTCCATGATGTCCATGGATTTGAAATTTCCCAGAAGAGAAAATAGACCACTTACCTCTATCTTTATCATACAAAAAACAAGGTAATGGAATATCAAACCAACCTAGGCTATAAATATTAGCATCTGCAATGTGATGGAAAGCTGTTTCTTTAGCGGAAAAATCTTTTTTGTGGTGATCTCCTCCTTCTTCATGTGTTGCATGGTCATCTTCATCGTGATTGTCGTTGTCATGCTGCGCAAAACCAATATTAGAAATCAACATTGCTGCTCCAAAAACTAACGCAAAAAACATCTTAGATAATTTCATATCGATCTGTTCAAAAAGTGAAACTGAAATATATTTTTTTCTCTTTTAATGATTTGATTTTCAAGAGTACCAAATAAAATTTTGTAGCTCCATTAAAAATCGGTGCAAAGGTAGTTATTACTTATAGTTTTTAAAAGCTTAAAAACTCTTTTTTACACTTATTTTTGATTTTTTTTTCTTTTTCTAAGCCTTTTTATCCACAATCTAGTTTTATGATTTTTTTATAAAAAAATGGCTAACGCGAATTATATCGCATTAGCCATTATTTATATTTAAAAATTTTACGAACTAATTATCTCGCAAAATTTACTGCTCTAGTTTCACGAATCACCGTTACTTTTACTTGCCCCGGATATTGCATCTCATCTTGGATCTTTTGAGAAATCATAAACGATAAATCTTCAGCATATTGATCAGTTACCTTATCACTTTCCACAATTACCCGAAGTTCTCGACCTGCTTGCATTGCATATGCTTTTTGAACATTGTCATGAGCCATTGCTAACTCTTCTAATTCGCCAATTCGCTTCAAATAACTTTCTAAAATCTCTCGTCGTGCTCCTGGTCGTGCTCCTGAAATGGCATCACATGCCTGAACAATTGGAGAAATAATATTATTCATTTCGATTTCATCGTGGTGAGCTCCAACAGCATTGCAGACAACTGCATTCTCTCCATGCTTTTCACAAATCTTCATTCCAAGTGGTGCGTGTGGCAGTTCAGAATCTTCCTCTGATACTTTTCCAATATCATGCAAAAGTCCTGCACGTTTGGCCATTTTTACTTGTTTAGGATTTAATCCTAACTCAGCAGCCATACTTGCACAAAGGTGAGCGGTCTCGATAGAGTGCTTCAATAAGTTTTGACCATAAGAAGATCGGAAACGCATACGTCCAACCATTTTCACTAAGTAAGCATTCAAGCCATGGATGTCTAATTCCATCACCGTTCGTTGTCCTATTTCGACAATTTGCTCATCGAGTTCTTTTCGAGTTTTCGCAACTACCTCTTCGATTCTTGCTGGGTGGATTCTTCCATCAGCAACTAATCGTTTCAAAGATAATCGACAAACTTCTCTTCTGATCGCATCGAAACCTGAAATAATAATTGCCTCAGGAGTATCGTCGACTACGATCTCCGCTCCTGTTGCTGCTTCCAATGCTCTAATATTTCGACCTTCTCGACCGATAATTTGACCTTTCAAGTCATCTGACTCTAAGTTGAAAACTGAAACAGTATTTTCAATCGTATATTCCGCACACATTCTTTGAATAGATTGGATGACGATTTTTTTCGCTTCTTTGTTCGCATCAAGTTTTGCTTGAGTGATCGTATCTTTTACGATTGCCATAGCATCCATTTCAGCTTTTGATCTTACTGCTTGTAGTAACTCTTCCTTTGCATCAGCTTCGCTTAAGTTGGCTACTTTTTCAAGCGCTTCAATATGCTTTTGATTTGCATTTTCTAAGTCTTCTTTTTTCTTCGCAACAATTTTGAGTTGTTTATCTAAATTTTCGCGAATTGTTACTAACTCCGCCTCTTTTATTTCAAAGTCAGATTTTTTACTATCTAAAGATTGTTGCTGACTTTTTAACTTATCTTGCTTTTGCTTTACACTATTTTCTAAATTCTTGATCTCCAGCTCTCGCTCTTTCATCTCTACTTTTTGATCAGCTTTGTAGCTTTCAAATTCAGATTTCAATCGAGAAAACTTGTCTTTTGCCTCGCCAATTTTCTTTCGCTTAATAGTTTCATTTTTCTTTTCTGCCTCTGCTTCAATGTCTTTGGCCTTTAATCTCGCGGTCGTGATTACTTCATCAGCTTGTTTTGAAGCTGTTTCTATGGTGGATTTTCCTGTAGATTTTATTCCAAACCATCCTAAAACGGCTCCAACTACTAATCCACCGACTATTCCTAATATGGCTTCTAGTCCCATGTTGTTTTTAATTTATTTAATCTATGAAAAAATAGATTTGGAGGAATGTGTTGAGATCTAATAAAGTATCTACATGCTAATGTTTTTTTTACAACATCTACACATTAATACCTATCAGACATAAACACACAAAAGAGAAAGGATGGGAAATTTTATCCCAAAAGAGAATCGAGCAATCCATCTAATTGATGAATTTTATCAGAAAGATCAGCACCTGGAGTCATTTCTTTATCCGTTTGTGCCTTATGAAAGTCAACTGCATAGGTCAGGAGGGTCATAGCTAGACAATCTTGCTTGTCTTTTTTAATATAATTCAACTGAAATTTGTTGATTTTTTCATTGACATCCTTAACGATTTTACGAATCGTATGCTCGTCGCCTGCCTTTATTTTCAAAGGGTAGGGACGGCCTGCAATCAGTACTGTTATATTTAAGGTGTCTTGTCCTTCCATCACTTAACTGTTTTTTAGTCGGTCAATACATTTATCTATATCTTTGATGTATTGTTCGATTTCTTTCCGCAATTTCTTAGAATGCTCGGGGTCATCCTCTTTTTTCTCCTCTAAAGCTAGAGTCGTTTTCTCTAACTTCTGTTCCAAATCATTGGTTTTATTACTGTACTTAGATAACTCCGTTCGGAGTTTATTATTTTCTTCTAAATATTTATCTCTTTCTTTTTGGGCACGATCGAGTCTCAAAGCCAGTTGTCTGACTTTCATTTCGATAGTGTCCATTTTTTCTGATAAATTATCCATGTAAATAATGATGAGTGATGAACTATGAATGATGAGTAACTTATCACTCACCGTTTATAACTTATCACTAATTAAATTATTATCTTCTAATAACCGCCCCCAACTGACTTTCGTAAGTCTGAATCAATTGATTCATGATTTTTTCAATCTCCTTGTCTTTCAAAGTCTTGGTTGGGTCTTCAAAAATAAAACTTACAGAGTAGGATTTTTTATTCGCTCCTAACTGTTCTTCATTTTCGTAAACATCGAATAAATTGATGTCTTTTAATAATTTCTTTCCTGCTTTTTGAGCTATCCCTGAAATTTGATCAAAATTAACAGATTTTTCTATAACTAGTGCTAAATCTCTACGAATAGATGGAAATTTTGTTATTTCTGTAAAGTTGATCTTATGTTTACGTAAAGCTTTGAGAATTGATGCCCAATTGAAATCAGCAAAAAATACTTCTTGTTTGATCCCTATTTCTTTGAGAATCTTAGTTTGTACTTTTCCAAAAGAAACTAATTCTTGCGCTCCTCGATGGTACTTTAAACCAAAAGTAAAAACATCATCTTTGATCGCAGTTTGTTGAAATTTCTGAATTCCTAACCGTTCCAACAAGTTATTCACATAAGTTTTTAGGGAAAAAAACGAGACTTTCGCTTTGTCTTTATTTAACCAACTTTCCTCGAATCGTTGTCCTGTCATCAGCAAACTTAAATGTGCATTCTCTTGATATGGAAAATCTCCTTCGTCTAATTTCTTATAGGTATTACCAAATTCGAATAATTTCACATTTCCATTTTGTCGATTTTGGTTGTGCAAAATGGCTTCCAATCCTCCAATCAAAATACTAGCTCGCATCACATCTAAATGAATATTAGAAGTATTATTCACAAATACCAATTCGCTTTCAGGAACCGGAATTATGGTCTGATAATATTTAGATTGAGTTAATGATAGAGCCATCATTTCACTAAATCCATTTCCAGTTAAAAAAGAACTCGTGATGTTTTGTACTTTTCCTTTGTCCACTCCAGTACGAAGAGTTACTGCGCTTCTGATTTGATTTGAAACGGGTACTTTATTGAATCCATAAATTCGAAGAATCTCCTCGATTACATCCACTTCTCGAAGGACATCTGCTTTGTTTGTAGGAATAGCTACTCGCATTCCGTCGGCAGTTTCAGTCACCACCTCAATTTCCATTGCTTCAAAAATATCTCGAACCTCTTTTGGAGAAATTTCTACTCCGATCAATCGATTCACATTTTTAAACGTGATGTCGATTTCTTTTTTCTCAATTTTAGTTGGATAAACATCAACTACCTCAGATGCTATTTCACCTCCTCCGTATTCTTGGATCAATAATGCTGCTCTTTTTAATGCATACAATGTTACATTCGGATCACTCCCCTTTTCAAATACTTTTGCAGCATCCGTAAATAGTAAATGTCGCGTACTTGTTCGTCGAGTCATTTTCGCATGAAAATGAGCTGACTCCAAAAAGATGTTTGTGGTGGTATCTGTTACCCCTGAATTCAATCCTCCAAAAACACCTGCGATACACATTCCCTTTTCATTGCCATCACAAATCATCAAATCCTCTGCACTTAATTTCCTTTCCACTTCATCCAAACTCAAGAATGGTGTTCCTTCCGGCAATTTTTTCACAATCACTTTTCCACCTTCAATTTTGTCGGCATCGAATGCGTGAAGCGGCTGCCCTAATTCATGTAAAACGAAATTCGTAATATCGACAATATTATTAATCGGTCGAACACCAATTGAATTCAATCGTTTTTTGATCCAATCAGGTGACTCTTGAATTTTTACACCTTTTATAGTAACTCCTGAATATCGAGGGCAGGCTTCAGTATCTTCAACTACTACTTCAATTGGAAATGAATTATTGTCTACTTTAAAATTAGCTACAGAAGGCATGTTTACAACTCCATCTCCACCATAATTTATTTTCAAGGCTGCCGCCAAATCTTTAGCTGAACCTGTTTGCGAAGTTGCGTCAGATCGGTTTGGAGTCAACCCAATTTCATAAACTATGTCATTTTCGATTTCAAAGTAGTCTTTTGCCAAAGAACCAACTGCTACTTCTTGTGGTAAAACAAGGATTCCATCATGACTATCTCCTAAGCCTAATTCATCCTCTGCACAGAGCATTCCCTCGGAATCTTCGCCACGCATTTTCCCTTTTTTGATCTTAAAAGAACCGCCTTCTTTATCATATAAAGTTGTTCCAATTGTCGCTACTAAAACTTTTTGACCGGCAGCCACATTTGGTGCTCCACAAACAATTTGCAAATCTTCTTCACCTCCAATGTTTACTTTGGTCAATGATAATTTATCAGCATTGGGATGCTTTCCACATTCTTTCACATACCCGACAACGATTCCTTCCAGTCCGCCTTTAACACTTTCGATTTCTTCTATACCTTCTACTTCTAATCCAATGTCAGTTAAAATTTCTGAAATTTTTTCAGCAGGTAGATCTGCTTTTAAATATTCTTTGAGCCAATTGAGTGATAATTTCATCTTTGAATTTGAGTGATAGTTTGAACTTTCATTAAACTATCGTCTATGTTTTATTATAAAATATCTTGATTTGAGGGCGCAAAGATAAGGATTTATTTTGTTTGTGGGAAGAGGATTTTTGAAACAAAAAATGCTCGTACCAAAACAGGTACGAGCATTTTTCAAAACACTCTTGATTGTATTTTTTATATAAAAAAATTACAACTTAGCGTGTTCCATTTTTAACTCAGCCATCACATTATCAAGATTGCTCTCTAAGATTTCGATTTTCGCTGGAACCATAGAAATCTCGCTTCCATCTTTACAAATGGTTTCAATATCAGTATTGGCAGCAGTCATTGCATCACATCCAACAAACGAAAGTGTTGATTTCATTTTGTGAGCAACTGAAGATAATTCTTTCCATTCGCCTGAGTTGACCAATTCTCTCATTTTACTGAGTTCGGTAGGTAATTCCTCGAAAAGCATATCTAACATAACTTTTTTCATTTCTAAGTCTCCATCAGACATCATATCGAGGTAATCTAAATTGATAAAATTATACACTTTTACTTCCATCTTAATATATTTTTAAATTTTGACGTACCAACAAATTTATTTACGGAGGATTATCAAAAACGTTTTACTTTTTTAAAACTGTTTCAAAATTGTTTTTTTTAAAGGATTAACTTCTGCCATTTCCATTGTTAATGTACTGAGCAATTTTTCCAAAAAGTTGCTCTGGTTTGAATGGTTTTAGTACAAAATCATCCATTCCATATTCTCTGTACGAGTGATCTTTTGAAATATTGGCATGAGCAGTCATTGCTAATATTGGCATGTTCGCTATCTCTGCAGGCATATTCGCTCGAATGTATTGAGTTGCTTCATAGCCATCCATAATTGGCATTTGAATATCCATTAAAATAATATCATATTTTTTAGCTTTAACCGCTTCTACTCCAAGTTGACCATTATCCGCAATCGTAATATCAATGTCAGACCATTTCTTTTGTAAAGTCTTTTTTGCCACCATCTGATTCAATTTATTATCCTCTACCAAAAGCAACCTAATTGGTCGATCAAGATGAATCGTATCATCCATTTCTGGTGTTGGAGTAGACGCTTCAGCACTACTTCCTATGTCAAAAACTAAATCGAAGAAAAATGTTGATCCTTCCCCTTCCACACTTCTGGCTGCAATTTTTCCACCTTGTTGTTCTACTAAGTTTTTAGCAATAGAAAGCCCCAATCCAGTTCCTTCATAAATTCGATCCTTCGTTCGGATTCGAGTAAATGTTTCGAAAACTGCGGCAACTTTATCCTTTGGAATTCCGATTCCAGTATCCTCAACCTCAAATTTCAAAAAGACATTATCATCTCCATCATATAAATTCAAGACTCGAATCTGAATAGAACCATTGTCGGTAAATTTTACGGCATTTCCAACCAAATTGTACAAGACTTGGTTCAACCTTAATTTATCACCTTTGATAAATTGTGGAACATTTTCTTCTATATTGACGACGAGTTTTAGATTTTTCTCATCTACTTTGTATTGCATGACATTGACCAAATTTTTCAATAATTCTTTGAGATCAAAGTCCTTATTTTCGAAGGCAATTTTTCCATTTTCTAATGTAGAAATTTCCAAAATATCATTGACGATTCCTAAAAGTAATTCCGAGGATTGCTTGATCGAACTGATATAATTAAATTGTTCGGGATCAAGTTCCGTTTGAATTACCAAATTACTCATACCCAAAATCGCATTCATCGGAGTCCGCATTTCGTGACTGATACTTGCGATAAATTTCTCTTTCATCTTTGCAGAAGTTCGAGCTAGATCTCTTGCTTTCCGAAGTGCTTCTGCTTGTTTTCTTTCTGTAATATCTCTGATTACACCATTATAACTTTCCTCTGCTTCGGAGTCAAGCATAGTGGCTGTAATCAAACAATATCTTTTCTCCCCATCCTTTCTTTGCATTTCTACTTCAAAATCTTGAACATCTTTATTTCTTTTCAGACGATCAAAAAACTGATCCATTCCTTTTTCAGAAGTAATCAGATTATGAATATTTAAGTTTGAAATTTCTTCTTTCGTATATCCCAATAGCTCAACCAGAGCATCATTAAATGCTTCGCATTTTCCATCCATGGTACAGATGTAAATTGGGTCTTTGGATTTATTAAAAAAGTCTTGATATTTTTCTTGACTCTTTAAAAGTTCTTCTTCAGATTTCTTTCGCTCTGTGATATCTTGCATGATTCCAGTTAGAATCACTTTACTCTCTGCACTTACGCTTGCTTTACATTGCACAAAAACATCTCGATATCCTCCTTCGATTTTTGGAATGCGAATATCTTTTCGAACACTTTTATCTTGATTTGCTAAAGCTTCCTGATGAATATCGTTAAGCTCTCGGAATGGATGATTTTCTTTTAAAATTTCGACATAATTCAGGACCGTTTTTCTTGGCTTCAAACCGAAGATTCTATAGATTTGATCAGAAGCTAAAAACTCCTCTGATGATGGAGAGTATTCCCAGTTACCAATATTTGCAATCCGTTGAGTCTCCTCCAGTCTTTTTAAAACCAAATTACGTTCAATAGAATATCTAAGTGATTTGGATAACTGATCAGAATCAAATGCACCTTTGATTAAGAAATCTTGAGCGCCTGCTTTTACAGAATTAATCCCTAAACTTTTATCTTGGAGTCCCGTCAGAACAATTACATTATTATCTGGATATTTGGCAAGAAGAGTTTCTAGTGTTTCAAAACCTCGACTATCCGGTAAAGTTAAATCTAATAAAATTGCCGCAAAGTCATCTGCCTCTTCCAACGCTGCCATTCCATCTGCTAAGTTTACTTTATTCGTGATTTTACAATTAAGCAAATCAGACTCACTCAATAAAATTTCCACTAATCGAGCATCTCCTGGATTATCTTCGATTAATAAAATTTTATTATGTGGTTCGTAGTTAGACATAGGTTGTTTTGATGTGGCATCTTGTACCATTGACCCTGCTGAATTACCTGCCCCGTTTGAAAAGAAATTATTATCCAAAATATTAAAATTAATTGAGGATTAAAAAATTGGTTTTAATTCGTCAAGATTCGAAACATTTAATATTAAGATTTTCATGATAAATCCTTGATCCCTCAATACTCAATTCCTAAAATCTCAAATCTTTTTAGATACGTGGTAAGAATACAAAATTTGCTCCAAATTCGTCTATTACGAAAAGGCACAAAAATTCAGATGGGTTTTTATAAATTTTAGTAAATCGATTCACTCGACTTTCTTCGATAACTTGCTTGGTAGAAAATTCTTCCAAAGTAGATAAATTGACCAACCATTCATTGGGTGTATTGATCTCATTTTTTAAAGAAATGCCTAATTCAATGGGCTGCTTATGAAGAACAAAAATCGGATATTTTGAAATTTCTTGCTCTAAAACTGTATCAACTGCTTTTCCTAAAACAGCTTTGTATGGGGAAATTATATTTTCTAATTTTTCGTAATTTCTTTCTTTTTCCATAGGTGCCTCGAAGCTCTTACTTCGAATTTTGATTATAAAATTAGGTCAAGGGTTGTTGGCATTTTGAGTGCTAACGACTTTTAAATATTTGTAAGAGACTGTTTTTTTAATTCCAAAAGAGCCACCGTCTCAATGTGAGGTGTTTGTGGAAACATATCCACCGCTTGCACTTTTTTTATATCGTATTTCTCTTTCAATAAATTCAAATCTCTTGCTTGGGTTGAAGGTTTACAACTTACATAAACAATTTTTGGTGCTTCCAATTGGAGCAACATCTCGACTACTTTTGGATGCATTCCTGCTCGTGGAGGATCGGTAATCACCACATCTGGCTTTCCATGTTTTTCAGAAAATTCAGTAGTCAAAATATCTTTTACATCACCTGCATAAAAAACCGAATTAGTAATATTATTTCGTTCGCTATTTGCTTTGGCATCTTCGATGGCGGCTTCTATTTCTTCGATACCAACAACTTGTTTACAATTTTCTGCAAGGTATAATCCGATACTTCCTAAACCGGTGTACAAATCGTAAACATTTTCCTCGCCTGATAGTTTTGCGAACTCTTTTACCACATCAAAAAGTCGAATAGCTTGCTTGGTATTCGTTTGGAAAAACGATTTTGGTCCGATCTCAAATTTCACTTTTCCTAAATATTCTTCAATGGTTTCCTTACCAAAAAAGTGATTCATTTTTAAATCAAACCAAGAGTCATTTACTTTTTTATTTACTGTAAAATAGACACAAGTCAGCGAGGGATTTTTTTCCAAAACAGTATTTAAAAATGTATCAATTTTTTCTTGATTATCTTCTCCTACACTTAGCACTAACATCACTTCACCAGTAGTCGAAGTTCGAACGATCATGTTCCTTAGAAAACCCACATTTTTTCTGACATCATAAAAAGTCAAACCTTGCTCCAAAGCAATCTCCTTAATTGAATTCCTTAATGAATTCGATGGTTCTGGTTGCAAGTGACATTTATTTATATTTAAAATTTTATCAAAAGCTCCCGCTCGATGAAATCCTAAAACATCTTCTTCATTGGAAATATCGCTATTCAACTCTTCGTAGGTCAACCATCTTTTGTTGGAAAAAGAAAACTCTAATTTATTGCGATAAAAAGCAGTTTCTTCGCAGGGTAGAATGTCTCGAAATTCTTCAATTTCCACTTTACCAATTCGGCGTAAAGCATTGTCTACGATACCTTGTTTGAACTCTAATTGTTTGGCATATGGAATGTGTTGAAATTTGCAACCACCACAAGTTCCAAAGTGTTCGCAAAAAGGTTCAACACGATCTTCTGAATATTTTTTAATTTCTTTGACAGAACCTAAAAGGTAGCCTTTCCTTTTTTTATAAACTAAAACATCGACCACATCTCCTGGAGCAACATCTTCGACAAAGACGACTTGACCTTCTTCATTTTTCGCAACATATTTACCTCGGTCGGCTATGTCGATAATCGTTAGGTTTTCGATTAATTTCTTTTTAAATTTTCTTCCCATTTATCCTTTCTCTTCTTTTGTAAATGTATTGTTGTGTGAAAATACTTCTTGCTTTTTGAACGACTTGGAAAGTCGTTTTACGAGTGACGATTTAGAAAATCGTTTTACGCTTTATCGAGTTAAAACTATATAATCTCGAATTAAGGTTTTTAAAAATTCAATTTTATTAGGAGGCATTTTTTCTAAATCTAATTCATCTTTTAATCTCACCACTAAATCGTCCACCACTTCTCGATGAGCTTGATTTCGATATAACCTGGAACGGGTAATGATTGATTTTATCAACAACATATCCTGCTCACTCAATTTTCGAACATCAGGAAACTGAGGTTCGTAATCTTCAATTGAATTGATTTTCAAAATATCTTCTAACCGAAACCTTAGATTAAATCGAACTCGAATCACCGTTGTATTGGCGGTCAAATCTCCCAGTCGTTGACTTTTTGCAGAAGAACTAATTAGTAAATTCGCCACCACCCCAAACGAAAATAAAATATCAATAATGTAAAAAACCGATCGTAGTAGATACTCACTTAGTCCAGGCTCTTGTCCATCCAAACGAACTACTTTTATTCCCACAGCTTTCTTTCCCCACGATTGTCCATCTGCAATTATTTCAGAAAACAACTGATAAAAAACAAAAAAACTAAACAACACTACAGCTCTCAACGCATAACTTTCTACATTCAAAAAGATGTCTCGAAATCCAACATTCAACGTAAAATAGAGAATTGAAAAAGAGACATATACTATTACAAAATCAATAAAAAATGCCAAAATGCGTTCCCGCAAAGTAGCGAGCTCGTACTCAATGGTAACGTTTTGTGTGGTTCTAATATCTATTGTTTTCATATTACCTTACTTCTGTTAGTCTTGATTATCCATACGACAATCTTTAAATTTTGTAATGAAGTACAAAAATGTGGATTTTTGTTAATATTTTTAGGTTTAAATGACATTAAAGAATAATTTACGTTTAAAACATAAATGCCTTAATGTTATTGTTTTAAAAATCTTCATATTTATAAGCTATGCGTGAAACAAGTTTCATCAAACAAAATAAAGAAAAGTGGAAGGAATTTGAACAAGATCTCGACCAAGAGAATGTTGATCCTGACAAAATGAGTGACCTCTTCATCCAAATCACCGATGACCTTTCCTACTCTCGCACATTTTACCCTAACCGTTCGGTGAGAGTTTATTTAAATAACATAGCTCAACAGATTTTTTATTCTATTTATAAAAATAGGAAAACACAACTTGGACGTTTTGCCAATTTTTGGACACATGAATTGCCTTATGTTGTTTGGGAATCTCGACGAGAATTTCGATTAGCATTTTGGGTTTTTATGTTAGCTTTTGGAATTGGAATGTTGTCATGTGCAATGGATGCAGAATTTCCAAGAATCGTTTTAGGAGATGATTATGTGAATATGACGATTGAGAATATTGAGTCGGGTGATCCAATGGCAGTATACAAACAAAGAGGCGAATTAGGTATGTCGGTTGGGATTACGATCAATAATTTATGGGTGGCATTTCAGACGTTTGCATTAGGTGTATTTTTCGCACTAGGTACTTTATTTTATTTGGTAAAAAATGCCATCATGGTGGGTGCCTTCCAATACTTTTTCTACGAGCAAGGTGTTTTCCTTGAGTCTTTTTTGACCATTTGGATTCATGGTACTTTAGAAATTTCAGCGATTGTAATTGCAGCTGCCGCAGGACTCACCATGGGTAAAGGTTTAGTTTTCCCAGGAACGTTAACTCGAATGCAGGCTTTCCAAATTTCAGCACGACGAGGCGTAAAAATCATGATGGGAATTGTTCCAATTTTCATCATCGCTGGATTTTTGGAAGGATATCTAACTCGACAAACTGAAACTCCAGACATCGTTCGAGGGCTATTTATTTTTGCTTGTTTAGCATTTGTCATTTTATATTTTTGGTGGTTGCCCAATAAAAGAGGAAAAGAAGGATTATTGATTCCCCCAAAAGAAGGTCGGCTTCCTGCAGACAACAATCAGTTAATTGATTTTACTCGAATCAAATCTTCAGGAGAAGTATTTTCTGATGTTTTTGTTTTTTATAAAAAAAACATTCTCGGCATTGGAGGATTAGCAATAGCGAGTGCATTGTTCTATTCAGGAATGGTTTTCAGTTTTACGCCTGATGCCCCGACCGATTTATTTTCATTTCCTCAAACGAATATGGAACGTGGAAATGAATATATTTCAATATTTGAATATCTCATTTATAAATTCTTGGCGTACATAGGAGTATTACACAGTTTTTTTGTCAATGAAGCAGTTCCATTTTTAATCATTTTAAATACGTTTATTTTTTCATGTTTGACTTTTGTGAGTTTTACTTACTTGATAAAAACATCTGAAAAAGGAGAAGAACTTGAAGAAGAAAAATCTGCAAAAACGACGATGCATCATGTTTTGAATTTTGCAAAAATAGCAGCGGTAATTCTTACTATGAATTTATTTTTGATGACGAGTGATTGGTACACCGTTGTTCTAATTATTCCAATTGCATTTCCAGTTTTGATCTTATGGATGTATATAATGTGTAAGGAAAATATTGGACTCATCACAGGTCTTGGTAGAACATTCCAATTGCTCAGCGGTTCTTTTGGTAAATTATTGGGGACTTACTTATTGACATTGACGCTTGGAATCTCCTTTTTTATGATTACAGATACTTCTTTGATTTGGATTTATATCAAATTAGTCAGTATGAATTTAGTATTGACTCAAGACTTGATGGATCAATTTGCAGTAATTTCTTTGACGTTTATTTCGACAGCAGTTTTGTATTTGATTTATCCATTATTAATAAGTGGAGTTGGATTATTATATCATACGCTTTTGGAAATCAAAGAGGCTCCTACTTTGAAAAAGCGAATTCAAAATATTGGTAACGCTAGAGTAATTCAGGGGATGATTAGGGAGTAAGAATGTTTGACGTTTGACGATGGACGTTTTACGTTTTACGTTTTACAGGCTATGATGATTTTATTTTAAAATAGAGCTAAAAAGTATTTAGATGTTTAATTTTTTTAAAACAAAAAATAGCGTGTTGACAAAATCCATTTGGATGATGTTGCTAGTATTTGTTTGTTCCAATTTGGCTTTTTCTTTTCAAAATTCTTCCCCAAGAGAAGATTATTTGCAAAGTGAATTTACTGAGAAAAAACTTAGCGAATCAACTTGGTCAGATGCGAAAGCAGGACTTGATTATAGCAACCATAAAACAAATAAAAAGAAAAAAAGTGCTGATCCCAATGAGCCAGTAGATGATGGTGATTATTCAGATGCCGTGGAGGAAGATGAATCTGCACTTCCTATAGTGAGTGATTTTTGGAGTGGATTTTTTAAGTTTTTATTCATTGCCATGGCTGTAATTATTTTGGCATTTATCATTGCGAATATGGTAGGAGCTGAAGGTTGGGCATTGGCGCCTAGTAATAAAAAAATAAAACCACAAGCTGCTATTCCTATTACCTTGGAAAATATCGAAGAGCGAATTCATGAGTCAGACTTAGATCGATATATTCGAGAAGCTTTGGAAAAAGAAAATTATCCGATGGCAGTTCGATTGTATTACTTAGCTATCATTAAAGAATTGTCTTTGAAAAAATGGATCAAATGGAAAAAAGATAAAACGAATCGAGATTATATTCGAGAGTTGAGTACAACGGATTGGTATCCGAATTTTAGAAATGTAACTACCATGTTTGAAAAAGTATGGTATGGCAAAAAAGAATTAGGAGGAATTGATTTTAGATCGAGTGTTCAACCTCTATTTCAAAACTTACTCAAAGAAACTCAACAAGCAAAAAAGAAAATTTAAAACTAAAAAATATTTAATTAGTCAGTCATGACAGATAAAAAACCATTTTACATTTTAGGAGTTGCTGCAGCGGTCTTGTTATTGCTTTTTATATTTTTGGGAAGTGGTGGGAGTAATTTTGATTGGTCAGAAAATTACGAAGCGGAAAGCAAAGAACCTTATGGAAGTTTTGTCATTCATGAAGTATTGAGTGACTATTTCCCCAATAATAATTTCACAGAAATCAAGGAAGGCCTTTTCGAAGAATTACCAACTTCAATTGATGTCAAAAGTAATTATGTCTTCATTGGAGAAAGTATGTTTTTAGATTCTGCAGATGTAGTGAGTTTATTAAATTATGTTCGAGAAGGGAATACTGCATTTATTTCGAGCAAGACGATTCCGTTTGATTTGATGTTTGAATTGTACTATGAAGAATGTAATTATGAACCTTGGGATGACTATGCTACACTCACCGATACGACAGTTAATCTAAATTTTTCACATAGACAATTACAAGATGAAAAAGGTTTCTCTTTCAAGTATTTAGATGAAAACAAACCTGCAGCTTATGGTTGGAATTATATTGACAGCGCATATTTTTGTGAAGAGCCTCACAGTATGATTCAGTTAGGAACTATTAACAATCAAGTTAATTTCGCAAAAAAAGAGTATGGATTCAATGGTGGAGCATTCTATTTGCATACGACTCCAATGAATTTTACTAATCTTCATTTGTTACCAAAAAATGGAATCACCTATGCTAACAAAGTTTTTTCTCACTTAAATGAAGGTGATATATACTGGGATGAATATAGTCGAGTTGGCGAAGGATTTGGGCGAGCTTATAATCGTAGACAAGGTGGAAATGCAGGTAATCGAACCATTGCTTCCGAGGAATCTTTAAAATATATTTTAGCTCAACCAAGTTTGGCTTGGGCATGGTATTTAATGATTGGAATGGGGTTTTTGTATTTGTTTTTTAGAGCAAAAAGAAAGCAACGAATCATTCCAGTTTTGGAACAAAATGAAAATACTTCTTTCGAATTTATCTCTACGATTGGTCGATTATACTTTTTGCAAAATGATCATAAAAAATTATGTCAGCAAAAAATGAAGTTATTCTATGCATACATCCGAGATCGATATAATCTTAATACGACAAAAGTTGATGATGAATTTATGCAAAAATTGATTGCCAAATCTGAAGTCCCTTCACCAGTTTTAGCAAAGATTTTTGATTTTTATAAAAACATTAAGTCCTCACCGTTTGTTTCCGAACAAACATTGATTGAGTTTCATTTACGGATGGATGAGTTTTACAAAAATTGTAAATAGGAAATAGGAAGCAGGTGTGAGGTTGATCGCTTCGCTCTCGGACAGGTGTCAGGTGCTTTTATACCCTTGACCTTTAACTTCTTTTCCTCGTCGAAATACCTTCCTCGTTTTTCCCAAAAATGATTACCTTTCACAACATTTCTTGAAAAAAAGTTTAGTAAATATATGATGCGATTAACGGATGTCGTCAAGAATTTAATTATCACAAATGTGATACTATTTATTGTCACTATGATGATAATGCCTCAAATAAGTGGTTGGTTAATATTTCATTATCCTGGAGCAAATTACGATGGGATTGGATTCCAACCTTTACAAATAGTAACACACATGTTTATGCATGGGTCAATTATGCATATTCTATTTAATATGGTAATGTTAGCTTTTCTTGGGCCACCGCTGGAAATGACATGGGGGCCAAAAAGGTTTCTATTTTTCTATCTTTTCGCAGGATTTGGAGCTCTCGCTCTTCATGTAATTGTCAATTATATTGAAATTCAAAATGGAGGTGCTCCAGGATTAGTATTAGGTGCCTCAGGCGCGGTGATGGGAACGCTTGTTGGATTTGGTTATAATTTTCCAAATCAACAAATGCGATTACTTTTCCCCCCTATTACCCTAACCGCTAAACAATTAGCAATTGGTTATATTGCTCTTGATTTAGGAATGGGAATATTTGGAAGTGATACAGGTATTGCTCATTTTGCCCACCTTGGAGGAGCATTATTTGGTTTTCTGCTAATCCAATATTGGAACAAATTCGGCTCACGCTTGTAATTTGTTTTTAAAACAAATTGCAACTCATTTCAAAAATGAATGTTAGAATAAAGATGCCTTTTAAAAACCAGCAATTTAAAAATACATTTGTTATATCCTCATCAAGTGTTTAAATTTACGGACGATTAAAATAGGTTCCTCAACAAACATTGTTGTCAAATAAGAAAAAATATTAAAACTTAAATTATGGTTACCTCCATTTGGGACGATTTAAAAAGAGAATTTAGTTCAGGAAATATGATCACTCGTTTGATCATAATCAATGTGGTAGTATTTGTGGTAATCAATTTAGTTAAAGTAGGTTACACTATTTCCTATGCTGGCGAATCTTCCCTCACTAACGGATTTCAAGATTTTCTTCACCTTTTTTGTATGTCTTCTGATGGATGGTATTTATTAACCCATCCTTGGATTCCTATCACAAGTATGTTTTTGCATGAAGGGTTTTGGCATATTGTCTGGAACATGTTATTCCTCTATTGGTTTGGAAAAATTGTTGGAGGATTCATTGGTGATCACCATGTCTTACCTCTTTATTTATTGAGTGGTCTTGCTGGAGGCGTTGCCTTTTATTTGAGTGATGTATTAATCTATGGCGATACCAATTTCGCTTTGGGAGCATCTGGAGCAGTTAATGGAATCATTCTTGCCTCTGCCATTATTTCCCCTGATTACATCATGAGATTGTTGTTCATTGGAGATGTTAAACTCAAATATATTGTAGCTGTTTTATTATTTTTAGATGTTATTGCCATTGCTGATAATATAAATACAGGAGGACATTTTGCGCACCTTGGAGGAGCATTCTTTGGTTGGTTTTATATTTACCAATTACGCTCAGGTGGCTTTGACATGTCTGGTCCAGTCAACAATATTATCAATGCCTTTCAAACTTTTTTCCAAAATATTTTTGGATTTTTCACAGGCAGAAAAAATAAACTTCGAGTAGAATATAAAAGTCCCAAAAGCAAATCTTCCTCCAAATCACGATCTTCCATGGGTAGCTTTGGAAGAGGCTCAGGAAATGCAAAATCTGATAATGATTTACCACACCAAGAGCGAGTAGATGCTATTTTGGAAAAAATCAAAAAATCAGGTTATGAAAGTTTATCTGCGGAAGAAAAAGAATTTTTATTCAACGCAAGTAAAAAATAGATTTAATTCGTTAAACGATTACTTGTAAAATAAACTCGTATGGTGAC